>JBJEXA010000099.1:0-3059 GCA_051885335.1 Oxalobacter sp.
CATTCTGGATTTCTTCTCAAGGATACGTTGGCAAACACGAGGTTGGTGCATCTTCCATTGCAACATCAGCAGATCACATCATCGTGACCAATGATATTAAAGAGGATTTTTCGCTTCTTCCACTAATCCAGTCTTCTTTAAACTCAAATGACAAACGCAAACTACTAATCGTCCATCTATGGGGGCAACATGAAGCCCCATGGAAACATTTAGATGGTATAGGTGTTGTTTTTAATACTGGGAAGGGGAAATTTATCGATTCCTATTTCTCTTCTATAAAGAAAACAGATGTTTTTCTTCAACGAATGACCGATATGATTAGATCAACAGGTAAAAAGTTTAAAGTTGTTTTCTTTCCTGACCATGCATTGAATTTCATTCAAGATGGAGATGGATATATTCAATATCGTGATGCAGATATAAAACAGACGTACGAAATTCCATTCATTGCTTTTGGTAGCGATATCAAAACAACTGAACGTATTAACATCACACAAAGTGCATATAACTTTACAAGTTACTTTCCAACATGGATTGGTGTGGAAACCAATTTAACGCCAAAAGGCTTCGATATTTTCACAGAAAGTTGTACCAGTCCAAAGATTGTCAAATATGGTGAGATTCCAGCTAGTTTTTCCTCACTAAAAGATGGTTTAAAGATTAAAGATATTTTGCAGGCATGGTAAATTTTTAAGAATAGTCAGTCTAAATTGTAACCTTTTTGCAAACTTCCAAATTTTAAACTCACGGCAAATCAGCACTGGTGTTTACCGTCTGTTGTTTTAATATATTAAGTAGGATTCAGTTATGAGAAGATATTCTCAGATCCGGTAAAAAAACAGCTAGATGTGACGTCTTTTTCAATTGCAGGTCATTGTCAGTTCACAGATGTCGGAATATTTGCGCGCCATTGAATGGCATGAGCAGTTTGGCAATATTGCAAAGGTCATATGATCGATACCAGGACGGTTCATGGTGAAGAGCCTGGGACGAATCTGCTGATGCTTGTCATGAAAAAAGCCGTCCTGAGACGGCTTGATAATCATCTGTGGTGCCGGGAGCCGGAATCGAACCGGCACAGTATTTCTACCGGCAGATTTTGAGTCTGCTGCGTCTACCAGTTTCGCCATCCCGGCCACATCTGTACATTATCGCTTATTTATGCATTATGGGCAACAGGCTAGATGGTTTCTGATGAAGCCGATATCTTCTCATCCAGGATGGTGAAATGCTCAACCAATGGCGGACGGACGAAAAAGGGACCGACTACACCGCGCCATTGCAAGAATTCTTGGGAGCTGCGGAAATCAACGGTGTGATTTTCCAAAGTTGCCCAATAATTCTGAAGGACATAGCGTTCAGGGGATTCAATGGATTTGCCGATACGGTAACCCAGGAATCCTGGCGTTTTTGCAATATAGGTGTTAATGCCATATTCAATGGCTTTATCGAATTCTTCTTGTTTACCAGGCTGAATCAAGATATCAACCAGTTCAATGATCATAGTGAATTCCTCCATGTCTGAGAGGGCATTCTAGCACACCCAAAAATTTGCACGTATTATCTCAGCGTTTCAGCCAATCGCGAAGCCATGCACAGAGTGGTACAGTGGTTGGCAGAAGGGGCGAGACAGTTATATGGTCCTGCCATTGCAACGATTGGTTTTCCTGAGAGACAGGTTCACCGGACCAATGCTCAACAATAAAACAATGCAGGCGGACTCTGGCATGTGGATATATATGTGTCATGCAGCACCATGGCTGTGCAGACAGGATTGTAATGCCAAGTTCTTCCTGCAGTTCCCGTACTAAAGCGTTCTGAGGTGTTTCTCCTGTTTCAATTTTGCCTCCAGGGAATTCCCAATAGCCTGAGCATATCTTGCCCTTTGGGCGCTGCGCCATCAGGACTTTGCCATCAGGACGTGTCAAGATACCAACAGCTACATCCACAATAGGTGGTTGTTCAACCATTCCGGTCATCCCAAAGGTTCAGGCTGCCATTGTTGGGGGTGACGGTATCGGGAACTGCGACACCGAAATGGCGGTAGGTTGCCGTTGTTGCTATACGTCCACGGGGGGTCCGTTGCAGAAATCCTTGTTGGATCAGATAAGGTTCCAGCACATCTTCAATGGTATCGGTTTCTTCACCGATAGCGGCGGCAAGGTTGGCGATACCGACGGGACCTCCCCCAAATTTGAACAGTACCGCTTCCAGCAGTTTCCGGTCCATCAGGTCGAAACCGACAGGATCGACATCCAGCATCTTTAATGCGGCGTCCGCCATTTCACGGGTGATTTTCCCAGACCCCCTGACTTCAGCATAATCGCGTACTCGACGCAGTAGGCGGTTGGCAATGCGGGGTGTGCCTCGGGCACGTCTGGCGATTTCCCGGGCGCCTTCCTCGACAATCGGGGCTTTCAGCAGCATGGCGCTTCGGGTGACAATTTTTGTCAGGTCGTCTGTATCGTAGAACTCAAGGCGCGATACGACGCCGAAACGGTCCCGTAAGGGATTTGTCAGCATACCTGCCCGGGTTGTTGCACCAATCAATGTAAAAGGTTGTAAATCCAGTTTAACGGAACGGGCGGCAGGTCCTTCGCCAATCAGGATGTCGATTTGATAATCCTCAAGGGCCGGATAAAGGATTTCTTCCACCATTGGTGACATCCGGTGGATTTCATCAATGAACAGGACATCGTTTGCTTCCAGATTTGTCAGGATGGCAGCAAGGTCGCCAGGGCGCTCCAGGACAGGGCCTGAAGTCTGGCGCAGGTTCACGCCCATCTCACGGGCAATGATATGGGCAAGAGTTGTTTTTCCCAGACCGGGAGGACCAAACAGCAGGGTATGATCCAGTGCTTCCTGCCGTTTCTTTGCGGCCGCGATAAAGATTTCCAGCTGTTCCCGGACTTTTTTCTGCCCAACATATTCGTTCAGGAACTTTGGACGCAATGCCCGTTCCATTGCCTCTTCGTTGGAAGAGGCAGGGGTAGCATCAATAATCCGCCGTTCACTGAAACTGTCGGTCTGTATGCTCATGGAATCCCTGTTGGTAATCA
>JBJEXA010000100.1:0-13045 GCA_051885335.1 Oxalobacter sp.
GAAGATGCACCAACCTCGTGTTTGCCAACGTATCCTTGAGAAGAAATCCAGAATGTTTCAAGACCTGCTTCTTTTCCAATATTGATAATATTGTTTTCAACATGATTTATATTAAGGTCAGTTGAATCGCTAAGCGCAAATATCCTTGGTATTGATGGATTTGTCCCAGGGGCAGTTCCAATGTAATGGGTTATATATTTTGTTGGTATTGATTTAAGAAATGGCGTCGTTTCAATTGGATTACCATAAAGACTTAATGCATCTACCCGTAAACTTTCTCCGAGAACAATCACATATATTTCGCATTCTGCTTTTTGTTTCTTTGTAACATACCATGACGGCTTTTTATGAGGTTTGCTGGAAAGATTTTTCCATACACTCCAATCGTGATAAATCTTATTGAGATGGTTTCGATTGTAAAAAGGATAAGCAAAGAGAATGGATAAAATAAAAAAATATCCCATAACCTTATGGCTAGCAACTGTTCTAGACCTGATAACTAGCCAAGTTATCAAAGCAAAATAGACGGAAGCGATGAGGATAAATTGAATTGGTGTTGATTTTATATAAAACCAGATTTCTTCGTTTGATATTGTAACAATGAGACTGAGGAAATCCTGAGTCAGTAATCCAGTTTTGACTAGAATAGCACTTGGAATCATTGCACTAAAAACAAATGCAATAATCAGTAGGCAATAACAGGAATATTTTTTGAGCGATAGCAAACAGAAAAAGAGAAAAAGAAAAATCAGAGGCTCTACTTTTATCCTTCCAAACAAGACCTTTTGGACTAGTGAGGCGAGAAGCAAAGATACAATCAGATTGTATCGGTATTCTGAAAAGAACTGTTTTATATTAATAATTGTTTTATTGAATGACATGAAAAATTGCTATAAATCCGTTATTTTTGTAATAACAATTCTTTCTGGGCATCCGAAAGTCGATTTCTGAAATCGTCTTCTTTCAAGAATCTTTCAACGATACCATTGACCATATTCTTGGATGCTTCCACATCACTAAACCAATGGTAGCCACATTGCCATCTGCTTGCGCTTAAGCGAGAAGCCTGCTGAAGAATAAAGTCAGATTTTTCTGGAATTATTTTGGATAGAATCAGCCCAACACTCCATACGGATGCCGTATGAAATGAGGGATAACTGGTATTTGGTTTTGCACTTTCTTTAAAATTTGGAAGACAAGTAGGATCTTCAGGATGAATTACAAAAGGCCGAGCACGTCCGAATTTCTTCTTCGCTTTTCCTGCGGCTCTTTTGGCAATGAATGAAACTTCTTCTAGAATAGCATGCAATTTGGGTGTTTTTTCTGAGGAAATTGTTATCCCTATTGCATCAGTAAAAAAATGTTCCAGTTGGTCAAGTTTATAAATGTTGGCCAATATAGTGATATCTTTTAATGTCTTTGTATTGCGCAATGCCATCCCTCTTCTGTACATGAGTTCATCATTCTTTGCTTCATCGCTATCAGGCTCAGGAGGCGCTGGAAGTGTCGCAACAGCATCGAAGATTTCAGGAGAATGTTTGTGTTTAACTGATAAAAAACAGTAGACGCCAACTGTCAATAAGACAGTAAAAATAGCAATTGTTATAAATAGCCGTTTTTTCATATCTTAGAATCCAGTAGACATAAGAAGACTCTTTCAATATCTACTTACCTTCCGCAATTTCTTTTTACGAAAACTGCTTATGTCCTTTAATACGCATTAAACGAACATTGGCTTTTTATAACTGATTGTTTTATAAGAGATTGTTATTCGGAGAATTTTTAATCACTATGGCGCATGAACGTAGGCAGGAGGTCGTTTGAGACTGTTCTGAATGATGGTTTTTCCCCACCAATATCCCTATTGCGTTATCATCATGTTACGTATTGCGAGATGCACAATGTTTATGGGCATTAATGCGTATTAACGGAACTTTCGTCTCTTCCCCCCTGTGTTGTATCTGCTATACACTCCTTGACGGATGCCTACACTCTCTGGTTTCCTTGTT
Organism: Oxalobacter sp.; assembly: GCA_051885335.1. Lineage (GTDB taxonomy): Bacteria > Pseudomonadota > Gammaproteobacteria > Burkholderiales > Burkholderiaceae_D > Oxalobacter. Next base: position 2,010 of record JBJEXA010000100.1, read on the forward strand.
TTCCCTTTCCCTTCTCAACCCTCTGTTCTGTTTTGTCGAGGTGTTTATATGACTTACTTACCTGTCTGTTCGTGGGAACTCTCCCTGTTCCCACGTTTTTTAACCGAGTCGGATTTCAAACCAAAGACGCAGGCAACTTTCCGTGCAGCACTCAGAGCTTTTGTAGCTTGGTGCACTGCCCATCAGGTGACAGAACCGGATACTGCCTCCATCAACCGCTATAAGTCGTTTCTGCTAAGCCGTTACCAGACGGCAACTGCTCGCACTTACCTATCTGTGCTGAAAGTGTTTTTCCGGTGGATGTCAGGTACCGGTCTGGGCAATGACGTGAGTGTTCCAGTAAAAAGCATCAGGACAGATAAGGGATTCCGGAAGGACTGTCTGTCAGGGGTGGATATGAAACACCTGCTTGCCTATCTCAAAGACCGTCTTGATGAGGGTGGAGAGTTGGCTTTGCGAGATTTCGTGATGGTCTTATTGGTTGTCTGCTGTGGATTGAGAGTTTCCGAGGTGTCGCTGCTGGATGTAGGTGATCTGGATTCGGTCGCCGGTGAGCCGGTTGTCTGGGTACAAGGGAAAGGACGAGATGGGAAAGTGGATTTCGTGCCGGTGACGCCATCTGTCAAGCACCTTCTGTTCCAGTATCTGGAGAGTCGTTGTCAGCCGTTATCAAGGAACAGTCCCGTATTTGTGTCTTATGGTCGTAACAGTTATGGTTGTCGTCTTTCTGCGAAGAGTATCAGCCGGATCATCAAGCAGGCGATGGTGTCAGTTGGTTTTGATTCACCGAGACTGACCGCACATTCGCTACGCCATACAGCGGTGACGTTGGCACTACAGGGTGGTGCAACGTTACAGCAGGTTCAGCAGTTTGCGAGACACCGGTTGATTGAGACGACTTTGCACTATGCGCATAACTTGGAATATGCCCGTAACCCTTGTCCGAAGTTGGTGATGGATTTGATTGGCAGGATAGAGTGTCTGGGGATCCCGATAGCCTCCCGACCGGCAAGGCGGTGCTGGCATTGCCTGTCTTTCTGAAAAGGCGATGTTTCAAGCCGTTTGGACGACCGCCTGTTACAAACGGAAACTGGACCATCTTTCGATGATCCAGTTCCTCGCTTATAACGACTGTTTCAGTCTTTCTTTTACTGGCCGCAACTGCAACAGCATCCGCAGCCACAGGCATAATAGGCTTTGGCACGCTGGCGCCACATATGGAGCAACGGTTCCGTATAACCGGATGGCTGTGACAATCCTTTGAAGACTAGGTCACAGGCTGCCCGGAAGCCTGGATTGTGCTCGTAATCATCAGACATCCTGTAATAACCAGGTTCATTGATGTTCTGGTTGTCAACGACTACAGCCATCCGTTTCAGGGTTTCCATGACCTGCGGCACGGTGGCGATGCCATGACGCAACCAGTTGGCGATATGCTGACTGGAGATACGCAGGGTTGCACGGTCTTCCATCAGGGCTGTATCGGTGATGTCAGGTACTTTGGAACAGCCCACACCCAGATTGACCCAGCGGACAACATAGCCCAGCAACGACTGACAGTTGTTGTCCAATTCCTGCTGGATTTCTTCTGGTGTCCAGTTTGGATTGGCTTCAACAGGTACAACCAACAGATCATCCAATACGGATGGGAATGGACGTTTTGCATCCATTGCCGCCTGGGTTTCTTCAATGTTGACCTGGTGATAATGCAAGGCATGCAGAACAGCTGCCGTTGGAGATGGCACCCAAGCTGTGTTTGCACCTGCTTTCAGATGACCGATTTTCTGTTCAATCATGTCTGCCATAAGATCTGGTGCCGCCCACATGCCTTTACCGATCTGCGCAACACCACGCATGCCGCATTCCAGCCCGACATAGACATTATTGTCTTCATATGCTTGAATCCACTTGGTCTTTTTCATATCGCCCTTGCGGATCATTGGACCTGCTTCCATAGAGGTATGGATTTCATCGCCGGTACGGTCAAGGAACCCGGTATTGATGAATGCCAGACGGTGGGAAGTGGCTTCGACACAGGCCTTCAGGTTGCAGGAGGTACGGCGTTCTTCATCCATGATGCCGATCTTGATGGTGTACTGCGGCAGTCCCAGCATCGCTTCAACCCGGTTGAAGATTTCATTGGTGAATGCACATTCTTTAGGACCATGCTGTTTCGGCTTAACAACATAGATGGAACCTTCAGAGGAACTGATTTTTGTCGTCAGGTCACGCATCATGATCAGGGAGGTGATGACACCATCCATGATGCCTTCATAGACTTCGTTGTTGTTTTCATCCAAGATGGATGGGTTGGTCATCAGATGACCGACATTCCGGACAAAGACCAAGCTGCGGCCTTTCAAAGAAAATTTCTCGCCAGTCTTGACACAGCTGTATTCGCGGTCTTTGTTCAGGCGGCGGACAAAGGTATTGCCATTCTTGGTGACGCTTTCTTCCAAGGTGCCCATCATGACGCCAAGCAGGTTGTGGTAAACCAGTGCCTTGTCTTCCGCATCAACAGCCGTAACAGCATCTTCACAATCAAGAATGGTGGTGGTTGCAGACTCGACAACGATGTCACGGACACCGGCAGGATCCGTTGCACAGACTGTGCTGGTCTTGTCGAAGATCATGTCGAAGTGCATATAGTGCTGTTTGAACAGCAGGGAGGTCGGGGCATCCGCAGAGCCATTGATACCAATCAGACAGGAAGACTCTTTCAGACCAGCTTCTGAACCATCTTTAAGGGTAACAGCGAGAACCCCGTCTTTTACATAATAACGGGTAACATTCAAATGGGAACCCGCGGTCAGCGGAATGAATTTGTCAAGCAGCCCACGGGCATAATCAATAACTTTCTGGCCACGGACCGGGTTGAAAGGGCCACTGCGGGTTGCGCCGCCTTCTTCGCTGATGGCATCTGTACCATACAATGCATCATACAGGCTGACCCAACGGGCATTGACCGCATTCAGGGAATAACGGGCATTGGTCAATGGCACAACAAGCTGTGGACCACCCTGTGTTGAAACTTCATGGTCGATATTTTTAGGATCAATGGTGACATTTTCCGGAACAGGAACCAGATAACCGATTTTCCGCAGGAATGCCTTATAGGCTTCCATATCAGTTACAGGCCCTGGATTGAGACGATGCCAGTTATCCAGTTCTTCCTGCAGGCGTGCGCGCTCTGCAAGGAGTTCTTTATTGATTGGTGTCAGATCGTGTACGATAGCATCAAAACCCCGCCAGAAATCATCACTCTTGATACCGGTGCCTGGCAGTGCTTCTTCTTCAATAAAACGGTACAGGGGTTCTGCTACCTGCAAGCGGTAACACTGTTTACGTTCAGTCATTTTCTCTTTATCTACAATTTTACGTTTGACAACTTTTGACAGCCGTGTCCCGTTCCGCCACTTCACGAAACTGACGCGGAAGAATGTGTTCAAACATCCTGTGGTGCGCAAAGAAAAGCTGGCATGGCGGTCTTTACCGTGCCAGACAGGGCAAAAACATCTTGCGTTGTCGATACAGTGTGCAATCTGCCCAATTAAACTGCATTTTGGTGCGAATGCAGTCCATCAGCGCAAAGAGAAGGGTTACTTCTTTTTCAACGTCTTAAATGATAACAATAAAAACAGTGATTATCATCCGTTTTTTGCGAGAACGTCTTGTTTTGATCTGAAAAAACCTGAAATCACTGATTTTTTTTCAAAAACAATACATTCCACAGGAATTGGACAGTACAGGTTTCTGCAATCTACTGAAGGCAGGGAAAGGAAGGATAGTATGTGTAAAAACAAACAGACCCTGAATGGGTCTGCTGACAGCATCAATTAATGACGGGAAACCGATGGCAGAAGGGTTTTCAGTCTTTCATTTTCCCAAAATGCTTGAGCGCCTTAAGTGCAATCCATCCCACGATGGCTGTGACAAACAGCCCATCCAGTGCCCATTGATGAAAACCTTCCCCAGAGAAGTTATATTGATAAAGACGGAAAGACATGACACCAAAGCCAACCAGGACGGAGCCAAAAAACACTTCCCATTTAGAAAATCGTCTATTCCTCATTGCATTGCCTGCGAAATGGTAATAAAGACAGCATACTCTGCCAGTCAGAGAGATAAATATACCATGACTGGCAGGGTTCTCCCAAAAAACAGCAATATCTTAACCGTTTCTTAGCAGGCATTGCCTGTCAGCAACGGCTGACGTTCGAAACACTCTTGACTTCACGGATCAATTTCATGGATCGTTTGAGCCACTCTGTATTGGAAACCTCCACCGTAAAGGTCATTTTCGCCACGCCCTTGCTGCTTTGGGTGCGCACACCGGTCACATTGAGTTTTTCACGGGTGAAAATATCGGAAATATCCCTGAGCAGCCCCTGGCGGTCGTTTGCCTGGACATAGATGTCAACAGGATAGACAGCATCGGCTGTCTGGATACCCCAGTCTGTCTGGATGATGCGTTCAGGCGCATGCCGTGCCATTTCCAGAAAGTTCTTACAGTCGAACCGATGTATGGACACGCCCTTGCCCCGTGTCACAAAACCAACGATCTCATCAGGCGGAACAGGACGGCAACACCGGGCAAGCTGAGTCAGCACCCCTTCTGTCCCGACGACCAGCACACCAGATTTTCCATCTGAACGGCTTTTGCGGACAATATCCTCTTCGCTATGTTCTTCACGTTGAGGCTCAGCCTGCCCATTCAATGCAAGTTCAATCGCTTTCTGAGTAATTTTTTCCTTGCCAATAGCGAAAAACAATTCTTCAATCTTCTGGAACTGGAGTTTTCTTGCCAGGTCTTCGAGATTGACGGCTGTCTTGCCTTCCCGCTGAAGCTGTTTTTCAAGGAGAATACGGCCATTATTGACCGTTTCTTCATATTCTTTGCCATTGAACCATGCCCGGATTTTAGTATGTGTTCTTGGATTGACGGCATAGCCAGAACTCAACCAATCCCGGGAAGGACCGATATTGCCTGATGCGCCTTTGGCAGTGACTATTTCAACTGTCTGCCCACTTTTCAATGGGGTATTCAACGGCACCATCATGCCATCAACACGCGCCCCCCTGCAGCGATGACCAACATCCGTATGAACCTGATAGGCAAAATCAATCGGTGTTGCTCCTCGTGGCAGATCAATAACCCGTGCTTGCGGTGTCAGGACATAAATGCGGTCATCCAGTGTGGCAGACTTGATTTTCTCCGTCCATTCTTTGTGCGAATCTTCTTCTGCCACAGCATCACCGACTTCGGTTTTCCATGAAAGCAGTTGACGCAGATAGGAAATCTTTTCATCATAACGCTGTGCGACAAAGGAAGAACCGCCGGTTTCTTTGTAACGCCAATGTGCGGCAACCCCGAATTCCGCCAGGCGGTGCATTTCTTCTGTACGGATCTGGACTTCAAACGGCTGACCGTTCTCTGCGACAACAACAGTATGCAACGACTGATAGCCATTCGGTTTTGGCCTGGAGATATAGTCGTCAAATTCCTTGAGAATCGGATTCCACAACCGATGGATGATATCCAACACGGTGAAACAGGTCTTGACATCCGAAACAATGACACGGAATGCCCGCAGGTCATAGAGATTTGAGAAATCCAAAGATTTATTCCGCATTTTGTTGTAAATGCTGTAGATGTGCTTTGGCCGGCCAGCTACCTGTGCCTTGATACCTTCCTTATCCAGTTCCTCACGCAGCCGGGTCATGATGTGCTGGATGAAGGCTTCACGTTCAGTGCGTTTCTCTTCAAGGCTCTTGGCAATGTTCCGGTAAGCGTCTGGATTGACAAAACGGAAAGCAAGGTCTTCCAGCTCCCATTTGACCTGCCAGATACCTAACCGGTTGGCAAGCGGCGCATAAATCTCAAGGGTTTCCCGTGCATACTGCTGGCTGATTTCACTCTCCGTCTTGATTTTGGCGAAATAACGCAGGGAAGCCATACGAACCGCCAACCGAATCATGACAACCCGCATATCAGATGCCATGGCAAGCAGCATTTTACGGAGGATCTCAGCCTGTGCCTTGCGGATCTGAGCTGCATTTTTTCCTCGTGCCATTTCTTCGAGCCCGCCAGTAAGGTCTTTGAGCTTCAGAAGCTTTCTCAAACTGTCAACTAGACTGAAAACATCAGCACCGAACTGCGGTTCAATTTTTTCCAGAACTTCAGGATGATATTCCGGCAGCAATGCAATCATCCCCGCAATGCGCGTCTGTGCATCGGTATTGAGTTCCGCCAAGATCAATCCGATACTCTTGGCGAATTCTGCCCCAGGCTGTCCACAAATGACCGTGACATCTGAAAAGGAGGCTTTGACAAATTCAAAAGCATCCATGACAGATTTGCCATCCGCCTCGGAAAGTCCTGATACAAGATTATCAAGTGATTTGTTGATCAATACCGAAGAAACCATTTTTCCTCCTGACCTCCACCTGCGACACGCAGGGAAAACACCACCCAAAACTGGCAGTCCCTATAGCAATACGATAGCTGTTCTGCCACAGGGAATCAACATTTATTACGATTATTGCCAGCAATAGAAAACTCTGAAATCAAGCGCGGATGAAATGGTACAGATTCCGCAGCATGGCTGCTGTTGCCCCCCAGACGAAACGTCCATTGCAGGGGATCGTATAGAACCGGCGCCTGCCCAATGCATTGGGAAATTCCGCTGAACGGATCTGGTAATTCGTACCGTTCATGAAAAATGAAAACGGCAGTTCAAATGCATCCTCGACTTCCCGTTTATTGAGACTGATTTCAAAGGGAGGATGGACAATGGAAACAACGGGAATGACTTTAAAACCGCTTCCTGTACGGTATTCCGGCATCAGACCAAGAATCTCAACACGGTCACGATCAATACCGATTTCTTCTTTTGCTTCCCGGAGTGCCGTCTCAATATGTGTATCGTCTTCTTCATCAACCCGGCCGCCAGGAAAACTGATCTGGCCCGGATGGTCCTTCAGGCGCATGGAACGCTGTGTCAACAACACAGACATCCCTTCTGGACGATCAACCAATGGAACGAGCACCGCGGCAGAAAGCCAATCCCGGTCAACAAACCGTTTTTCTTCTTTAACCTCCGGTTGCCATTCGGGAGGAAAGGCAAAACGTCGGCGCAGTGCCTCTGCTGTCAGGCGGTCTGCTGATACAGAAATGCCTTCTGCAACGGCTTCAACAGGCTGAACAGTCGGATCAATGAATTTGCTTGTCATAACAACGACAAATGATACAAAAAAGGGGACATCCTGGACGTCCCCTTTGAATCATCTTCTCCGTAATAATCAAACTGCTGTTTTACGGGTTGGCAGTTTTTCCTTGATACGGGCTGCCTTACCGGTACGTCCGCGCAGGTAGAACAGTTTTGCACGGCGGACATCACCACGGCGTTTGACTTTGATGGATTCGATAAGCGGGGAATACAGCTGGAATGTACGTTCAACACCTTCCCCAGAAGAAATCTTGCGAACGATGAAGTTTGAATTCAGACCACGGTTACGGCGGGAAATCACAACGCCTTCGTAAGCCTGGGCACGTTTACGGTTGCCTTCAACAACCAAAACATTGACAACAACGGTATCGCCAGGGGCAAATTCAGGGATATCTTTGCCCAGACGTTCCATTTCTTCTTTTTCTAATTGATCAATCAGGTTCATTTTGACTCCTAAAATCATCATGCCGGCGCTGTTGTTTTATCTGCCTATGCAGACTGATGCCCGGTATAGGATGACAGTTGATTAAACGTGGGGGAAACCCCCACAGGATACTACTATACTATAATTTGCTGTCTTCCAGAAATTCTCTGTCTCTTTCTGACAGCACGCCTTCCTTTTCCGCCTTTTCAAGCAGGTCGGGACGTTTTGCTTTAGTCATCAGCAATGCCTGCCTGCGACGCCAGCGCGCGATTTCACGATGATTGCCACTCATCAGCACTGACGGAACCTGCACGCCATGATATTCAGGAGGACGTGTGTAATGTGGGCAGTCAAGGATGCCTGAAACAAAACTGTCTTCCTGTGCTGACTGGTCATCATGCAGGACTCCCGGCAATTGACGGATAACAGCATCCATCAATGCCATGGCAGGAATTTCGCCTCCAGAAAGGACAAAATCCCCAATACTGATTTCTTCATCGATCATGCTGTCCAACAGACGCTGGTCAACAGCTTCATAGCGTCCACAAAGAATGACCAATCCGGGTTTCTGAGCCAGTTCCAGTACTTTTTTGTGTGTCAGCGGCTTCCCCTGTGGCGACATGTAAATAATATGGGATTTCTCGACTCCAGCAATCTGCTGCCGTTCCTGTGCCGCAAGGATGGCCCGCTCCAATGGCTCTGCCATCATGACCATTCCAGGACCGCCTCCATAAGGACGGTCATCTACCGTCCTGCGAGTATCCTCAGTGAAATCCCTTGGATTCCAGACCTTCAGCTGACAGATTCGATTGCTGAATGCCCGATGGGTGATTCCTGCTTCAGTTAATGCAGAAAACATTTCAGGAAAAATGGAAACCGCATCAAACTGCATCATCGGTCCTTCAACGGAAAATCCAAGAGGCAAGACCTGCCTCAGTAATCCAGTTCCCAGTCAACAGCGATGGTGCCTTTGTCCATATCAACGTCACCGACATAACTGTTGACAAATGGAATCAGCAGTTCTTTTTCCCTGCCATCAGGCAATGCTGCCTGTACTTGGAGAATGGGGTGGACACCATTGTCAATCAAATTGGAGACGATTCCCAGATGGATTCCCTGCTTATTGACGGCATCCAAGCCAATTAGGTCAACCCAGTAATATTCATTTTCTTCAAGGGCAGGAAAATCCGCCCTTGATATCCTGACAACAGCCCCCCGCAAGGCTTCGGCAGCATTCCTGTCTGACATGCCTTTGAGACAGGCAACAATTCCATCTCCCTGCCATCTAGCCTGAACAGCCATAACTTCATGATAGGTAGGCTTATCAAGCCACCATTTATCGGCAGTCAGTAAAGCTTCGGCATCTGCTGAATAAGGTCTTATCTTTATCCATCCACGGATACCGTATGCACCACTGACATGTCCAACCTCAACGAGGTCTTTGGGAATCTGCGGGCGGTCTGTTTTCAATCTCTTGACAGATATGTCAGTGGGTTTACTGTGCAGCAACCAGACGTGCCACCGTATCAGACAATTTTGCACCGACACCCTGCCAATACGCCAGACGGTCTCCAGCAACGACAACACGCTGTTCATTTTCAGTTGCGAATGGATTGTAGTAACCCAAACGTTCGATGAAACGACCATCACGGCGGTTACGGGAATCAGTTGCAACAATCTGGTAAAAAGGACGCTTCTTGGCGCCACCACGAGCTAAACGAATAACGACCATAAGTCTTCCAAAAAAAGTTCAAACGGAAAAATCAGATGATTATAGCTGAATTCACATTAAAACAATAGTTTGATTTCATAAAACAGTGTAAGGATACCACGCCTTACACTGAAATCCTGTACCCGTGGATACCTTCACCCTCACCTCCTAATCAATTTTGCCTCCAATAGGAAGACGCTGTTGAAAACAATGCGTATACCACCAGATGGCTGTATCATATGGATGTCTCATAGATGTCCCTGATTTCCGCCATCGACAGTCTGCAAGGGAAACCTTTTGATGAAAACATCTGATACCCCTTCTAACCAGCGTTTCTTTGCTGTCCTCAATGCAGGATCTTCCAGCCTGAAATATTCGCTTTTTGCCGAAACACATGACGGTCGTCTGGAACGGCAGACAAGCGGCGGGATTGAAGGAATCGGCAGCCTGTCACCCTCTTTCACCGCCTATGACAGTGACCAGTACCGCATGGATGAATACCGTTGGGATTATCCTGCAAAACTGGATACGCTGCTGTCATTTCTGATTGAATGGATCGAACGTTTCCTTGCCCCTAACCACCTGAGTGCTGTCGGCCACCGGATGCTGCATGGTGGCACACTGTATGATGAACCTGTTATCGTCACACCCGAAGTACTTGCAAAAATGCGGACACTGGTTCCATTGGCTCCCCTGCACCAGCCTCGCATCCTGCAGGTCATTGATGCCATCGTTGGACGTTACCCAGGATTATGCCAGATTGTCTGTTTCGATACTTCCTTCCATAAAACGAACCCTTCTATTTCCCGCTTGTATGGACTGCCCAGATCCCTCACTGAAAAAGGTTTGATCCATTATGGTTTCCACGGGCTATCATTTGAATACGTCAGTGAAGAACTGAAATACATCGACCGTCATGCTGCCATGGGTAAAACCATCATTGCACACCTGGGTAGCGGTGCCAGTATGTGTGGTATGGTGAATGGAAAAAGTGTAGCGACCACCATGGGGTTCTCCGCATTGGATGGACTGGTAATGGGCACCCGTTGCGGACAGCTTGACCCTGGCGTCATCCTTTACCTGATACAGCATGAAAAGATGGGCACAAAAGAACTGGAAACATTGTTGTATCAAGATTCTGGTCTGTTGGGTGTGTCAGGCATCAGCAATGATGTCCGAGACCTGATGGCAAGCAAGGAAATTGCAGCAAAGGAAGCTCTGGATCTGTTTGTCTATCGCGTTGTACGTGAGACGGGCTCGCTCGCCGCAGCATGTGGTGGATTGGACTCTTTCGTGTTTACAGCAGGAATCGGTGAACGTTCCCCAGAAATCCGAAAAGCCATCTGTAAACAGCTGGATTGGCTTGGTATTGAGCTGGATGAACGAGCGAACAGTTTGGGAGAACTGAAAATCAGCACGGATAGCAGCCGTGTTTCCGTCTGGATTCTGCCAACCTATGAAGAACTGATGATTGCCCGGCATGGCGTCCGGCTTGCTTCTATACACAACAGTCAGAGAAAATCGGACTGACCACAATCAGGCAGCCGTCAGTTCTTCCATCGGCCAACGCGGCCGCACTGTGAAACCATATGCATGATGTGCATAGTCTGGATTCTTCTTGATACGCATCGCTCCCGCAAAAGCAATCATGGCACCATTATCAGTACAGAAT
>JBJEXA010000101.1:0-3021 GCA_051885335.1 Oxalobacter sp.
AATGGTATGAGAAGTTCGGCCATGCAGCGATGCTGCTCAGGCAGGAGAAGGAGACAAAGTCTGGCCATCAGGACGCCTAGCTGATTGGGATTCCCATAGGCATGGTATGTTTCTATCTGCCATGCTACTTCTTTTTCTGATGCCCCATTTTTTGAGGGAGAGCCCAGCTTCCGTTATCCACAGGGCACCAAGCTGGATGAAGGCAACAAGCCGGATATGCCTGCCGAAACCAGGCTGGATACGCTACCGGAAAAACATAAACCTCACCGGTGGGGACTGGTTCAAAGTGCCAAATCAGTTTAGTATGTCGGGCGTGTGAAAATCTGATGCTGTATGATGAAATTTCTTTTTGACCTGTTCCCTATCATCCTGTTCTTTGTCTCGTTCTCTTGGGCAGAGAAGCATATCACTTCTGCCCAGGCAATTGCCGACAGGTACCTGTCGGTTTTCACGGCTGGACAGGGTATTCCAGAATCGTCTGTCCCTATTCTGATTGCCACATCTTTGGCGGTGATTGCCAGTGTTTTGCAGATTGTCTGGTTGCTGATCCGCCGTCAGAAGGTGGAAGCGACATTGTGGATTTCGGTGATTGTCGTGGTGGTTTTCGGTGGTGCTACCATCTATTTCGGCAGTGAGGAATTTATCAAATGGAAACCGACTGTTCTTTATTGGCTGTTTGCGGTCATCCTGTTCGGCGCAGAGTTGCTGTTCAGGAAGAATCTGATCCGGGCAATGATGGAAAAGAAGGTGCTGCTGCCAGATGCTGTCTGGGGCAGGCTCAATAAAGCATGGGTTGTTTTCTTTGCGTTCATGGGTATCTTGAATCTTTATGTCGCCTTCTGGGGTGGTTTTGCCACGTCAACCTGGGTCAGTTTCAAGCTTTTTGGCGGGATGGGTCTGATGCTGGCATTTGTGGTTGGCCAGAGTGTTTATCTGTCGCGGTATATGCGGGATAAGTAATAAGTTGTTACTTTCCTTTGAAAACGGGCTTCCGGTGTTCTTTGAATGCCCGGCGGCCTTCCTGATAGTCTTCGGTATCGTAACAGCCAAAGCAGGTTGTCTGATCGGTTTCTGACAGGGGACTGCCGTCAATCAGGTTTCGGATGAACTGTTTATGCCAGCGGGCAGCAAGGGGTGCGCCGGATGCGACTGCTTCAACGATTTCCTGGATGGTTGTTGTCAGTGCATCATCTTTGACGATACGGGTGACCAGATGGTATCTGAAGGCTTCTTCCGCATTGTAGATGCGGCCGGTCAACAGCATGTCCATCAAGGTGTCTTTGGAACAGATGTCCAGCAGGGGAGACAGTTCCGGATATGCCATGACCAGTCCCAGGTTTTTGATAGGTGCACCAAAACGGGCAGTATGTCCGCAGATGCGCAGGTCGCAGACAGCAGCGATTTCCAGACCAGCACCGACACAGATGCCACGGATTTCTGCCACGGTGGGGATAGGGCAGGCGAGAAAAGCCGCCAGTGTGCCGTGCATCATTTTGCCATAGGCTTTCCCCTGATGATTGTTTGCCCGAAGGGTGTCAAATTCCAGAATGTCGCATCCGGGGGAAAATGCTTTTTCAGAGGTGCTTCTGACCAGGATGCAGCGCAGTTGTGGGTCATCGGATAACAGTGTGATGATGTCATGCAACCGATGCCACATGTTGGCAGTCATGGCGTTCAACCGTTCAGGACGGTTGAGGACAATCTCTGCCGTGAGTTCTTTATGGACATAGAAAAGCGGTGTGCTGCTGTCGTCCAATGCCAAAGAGCTCATCGGCAGGTTATCCTTTCTGGTTCTGTTATCAACCGGTATTGCGCATTCCAGCGGAGATGCCATTGATGGTCAGATGGATGCCACGGGTTGCACGGGCATCCATGTTTTCCGGGTTGCCGTCTGGATTGCGGTGCCGTTTGATCAGTTCAACCTGGAGATAGTTCAACGGGTCGATATAGGCAAGACGGTCTTTCAGTGCCCGTGCCAAGTTCGGGTTATTGACCAGGCGGTCCCGTTCCAGGGTGATGATTTCAAAGCTGTTCAGTGTCCGTTTGTGTTCTTCACAGATGGCTGAGAAGACGGTTTCGCGCAGGTTGGCATCTTTGACCAGTTCTGAATAGCTGTAGGCGATGGTCAGGTCCGTTTTTGTCAGTACCATATCCATGTTGGACAGGGTGGATTCGAAGAACGGCCATGTCTGGTACATTTCACGCAACAGGGCGATTTTCCTTCCCCGTTTTTCCAGGTCTTTTTCATCCAGCCACGCTGTGATGGCGGAACCGAAGCCATACCAGCCCGGCAGCAGAACCCGGCATTGTGCCCAGGAGAAGCTCCAGGGAATAGCACGGAGGTCTTCAATCCGGTGCGATTTCTTGCGGGAGGAAGGCCGTGAGCCGATGTTCAATGCCGCAATTTCAGTGATCGGTGTCGATTCAAAAAAATAGTCGGCAAAGCCTGGGGTCTGGTAAACCAGCTTGCAGTAGGCTTTGTAGGCGAGTTCAGAGATTTCTTCAAAAGCATCTTCAAAGGATTGGAGTTTGGCAAGACGTTCTTGTGAAACGTCATCTGGAACCAGACTGGCTTCCAGTGTGGATGCGACCAGCAGTTCCAGGTTGCGGCTGCCGATTTCTGGGTCGGCAAATTTCGAGGCAATCATTTCGCCTTGTTCTGTCAGGCGGATCTGGCCGTTTACGGTACCATGCGGTTGGGCAAGGATCGCTTCGTAGGTCGGACCGCCACCTCTGCCGACAGTACCACCTCTGCCATGGAACAGGCGGAGGGTGATTCCCAGTTCACGGAACAGTTTGACCAGCTGCCGTTCTGCTTTATAGAGTTCCCAGTTGGAGGTGGTGTAACCGCCGTCTTTGTTGGAGTCGGAACAGCCCAGCATGATTTCCTGAAGGTTGCCTTGGCCATGGATCAGTTTCCGGACAAAAGGAATGCCCAGTACAGTCCGCATGATGGTGTCACAGTGGCGCAGGTCAGGGATGGTTTCAAACAGAGGGATTGGATGCAGGTCAAGTTCTGCC
>JBJEXA010000102.1:0-3012 GCA_051885335.1 Oxalobacter sp.
CGTGTCATTTGCTACCCTTTATTTCTTGTTCCGACGGGAAATGATCATGGAGTTTGTACGCTTGTTGCTGCGCGTCTTCAGACCCTTCGTCTTCTGGCCCCATGGGGTCACTGGATGACGTCCACCGGAAGTCCTGCCTTCACCACCACCATGCGGATGGTCAACAGGATTCATCACAACACCTCGGACGGTTGGACGGATGCCACGCCAGCGTTTCGCACCAGCCTTACCCAGTTTTTCCAGATTATGTTCTCCATTGCTGACCTCACCGACAGCAGCACGGCATTCAATCAGTACTCTTCTGACTTCACCAGAACGGAGCCTTACCTGTGCGTAAGAACCTTCACGCGCCAATAGGACAGCGGATGCGCCAGCAGTACGGATCATCTGTGCGCCTTTGCCAGGCAGCATTTCAATACAATGGATTGTGGTGCCAACAGGGATATTCCGCAAAGGCAACGCATTACCAACCTTAATTGGTGCCTCAGAGCCATTCATGACTTGGTCACCGACAGACAGTCCTTTAGGAGCAATGATGTAACGGCGTTCACCGTCTACATAACAGAGCAACGCAATGAATGCCGTACGGTTCGGATCGTATTCAATACGTTCCACTTTTGCAGGAATCCCGTCCTTGTTCCGACGGAAATCAACGATACGATAATGGTGCTTATGACCGCCACCCAGATGACGGGTAGTGATATGGCCATAATTGTTGCGCCCGGCACTTTTGCTTTTCTTTTCAACCAGAGAAGCCAGTGGACGCCCTTTGTAAAGTTCAGGGTGAACCACCTTGACAACGCCCCTGCGACCAGGGGAAGTCGGTTTGGTTTTAACGATTGCCATTATTTAGCCTCCTCAACAAAGTTGATTTCCTGACCAGGCTTCAGGCATACGTATGCCAGTCTCTGGCTGTTCTTCCGACCAAAACCGTGACGGGCACGTTTTACCTTACCCTGACGGTTCAAGACCTTGACAGACTCAACTTCAACCTTGAACAGGCTTTCAACAGCAGCCTTGATTTCAGGCTTGGTTGCATCTTTCATCACACGGAAGATAACCTGCTCATACTTATCTGCGATAAAGGTTGCCTTTTCTGAAACAACAGGCGCCAGCAAGACCTTCATCAGACGTTCTTCACTAAATTTCACAGCGGTGTTCATGCCAGCATCTCCTCAACCTTGGCAAGCGCGCCTTTGGTAATCAGCACATCTTTGAAATATACGAGGGAGACCGGATCAGCCTGATGAGGTTCTACAACCAGCACATTACCCAAGTTACGGGATGCCAAATATAGGTTTTCATCAAAGTTTTCCGTAATGACCAAAACAGATTCCAGACCATAGTCCTTGAGTTTCTGCACCAAGATCTTGGTCTTTGGCACATCAATCGTCAGATCTTCCACAACAGACAGACGGCCTTCACGGGCAAGCTGGGAAAGGATGGAACACAGTCCCACACGGTACATTTTTTTGTTGACCTTCTGGGAAAAATTCTCATCAGGTGTATTAGGGAATGCACGACCACCCCCGCGCCACAGAGGAGAAGAACTCATACCGCTGCGGGCTCGACCAGTCCCTTTCTGACGCCACGGTTTCTTGGTACTGTGTTTTACGGTTTCACGGTTTTTCTGCTGACGGTCAGCAGTGCGGGCATTCGCTTGGAATGCAACGACAATCTGGTGAATCAGTGCTTCATTGTATTCACGGCCAAATACTTTATCAGATGCTTCGACTTTATCCGCAGCCTGATCATTGGCACCAAGGAGCTTCAATTCCATCAGTTATGCCCCCTTCTTAGCTTTAGCCGCAGGACGGACAATGACCTGTGCATCTTCTGCACCAGGAACACTTCCCTTGACCAGCAGCAGGTTGCGTTCAACATCAACACGGACAACCTCGAGGTTCTGCACAGTTGTCAGGACATTACCAAGGTGACCGGTCATTTTCTTGCCCTTGAAGACCCTGCCTGGATCCTGGTTCATACCGATAGAACCTGGAACATTGTGGGACAGGGAATTACCATGGGAAGCACGGTTGGAACTGAAGTTATGGCGCTTGATGGCACCGGCATAACCTTTACCGATGGAAACACCCTGGACATCAATCTTCTGACCCACTTCAAAAAGTGTGACAGGAATGACATCACCAGCTTTCAGTTCAGTGATTTCAGCAGCATCAACCCTGAATTCGCGCAGGATAGTTCCCGCTTCAACACCAGCTTTTGCATAGTGTCCAGCAGCAGCTTTATTGACACGTGAAGGACGGCGTTTGCCGAAGGCAACCTGCACAGCGGTATAACCGTCTGTTTCGGCTGTTTTGACTTGCGTAATACGGTTGTTGGACACATCCAACACGGTCACAGGAACTGTCGCCCCCTCTTCCGTGAAGATACGCATCATACCAACCTTACGCCCGATAAGGCCTAGGCTCATTTTTATCTCCGTTCCTGCCTACGATTGGGCAGGTCTGTTTTTACATGCATCAGGGCTCCTCCCCGATACGCTCAAGCGGCGCATTATAACTTCAATGCGCCGTTTGCACAATAGCCGTATAGCAATCTATACGGAAGGATTACTGCAGTTTGATTTCAACATCAACGCCCGCAGGCAGGTCAAGTTTCATCAATGCATCAACAGTCTTATCTGTTGGATCAATGATATCCATCAGACGCTGATGGGTTCTGATTTCAAACTGGTCGCGGGATTTCTTGTTGACATGTGGGGAACGCAGAACATCAAAACGTTCAATCCTGGTAGGCAGTGGAACCGGCCCCTTGACAACTGCGCCGGTACGCTTTGCCGTATCAATGATTTCCTGTGCTGACTGGTCAATCAGTTTATAGTCGAACGCCTTAAGACGAATGCGGATTTTCTGGTTTTGCATATAATCTTTCTAAAGAACGAGCTGCGGATGGTTTCCATCCGCAGCATTTTTAAAGAACTGCCATTTATTCAGCAGGATTATTCGTTGATTTTGGTAACAACACCGGCACCAACGGTACGGCCACCTT
>JBJEXA010000103.1:0-12937 GCA_051885335.1 Oxalobacter sp.
GCCATCGCCAAGATGAAACCGATAGAACAAGGGGGGGGGGGGAAGCAGGGTTGCCATCATCCACAACGGCTCACCGCTTTTCACCGGAGATGCGGGCAGTGGTCCATCAGACATCCGCAGATATATTCTTGAGAATGACCTGTTGGAAGCCATCATCGCATTGCCGAATGACATCTTCTACAACACAGGCATTGCAACCTACATCTGGGTGCTGTCCAACAAGAAAGCAGGCACTGTTCGTGAAGGTAAAGTCCAGCTCATCAATGCCAATGGATTGTTTGAGAAGCGCCGCAAATCATTAGGCAACAAACGCAACGACATTCCTGCCAGTGCGATTGAAGAGATTACCAAGATCTATGGTGACTTCACCGAAAACGCCATCAGCAAGATTTTCAGGAATGAGGATTTTGGCTACACCAAGATCGTGGTGGAAAGACCAGTCACTGATGACAAAGGCAACCCAATCCTGAAGAAAGGCAAACCACAGCCAGACAGCAAACTGCGCGATACCGAGAATGTACCGCTGACCGAAGACATTGCCACCTATTTTGACCGTGAGGTGAAACCGTTTGCCCCTGATGCGTGGATTGATGAAAAAAAATCCAAGGTGGGCTACGAGATTCCATTCACCCGCTATTTCTACCAGTATGAGACACCAAGGGCATCTGCTGACATCATGGCTGAGATTCAAGCTATTGAATCAGAACTGGACGGTGCATTGGCGGAGGTGTTTGCCAAATGAGAGCGATGAAAGACAGTGGTGTTGAATGGGTTGGGCAGATTCCTGATGGATGGAGTGTTCTGCCAGTACGGGTCCTGTTCAATGAACGAAAGAATTTGAATAAATCTGGTGCCGAACAAAACCTCTTGTCACTGAGTTACGGAAATATTATTCGCAAAAACATCAATACAAATGAAGGTTTGTTGCCTGCGAGCTTTAACACATACAACATTGTCGAAAAGGGGGATATTGTTTTTCGATTGACAGACCTCCAGAATGACAAAAGGAGCCTTCGAACAGGGTTATGCAAAGAGCATGGAATTATTACTGCAGCATATGTAACTATTTGCCCAGTGCGGAAAGTTATACCCGCATATTTTCATTATCTATTCCACGTTTATGACCAATGTAAGGTTTATTACAACATGGGGAATGGTGTTAGGCAAGGGTTAAATTATTCTGCCCTTTCGAAGCTGTTGGCTATTGTGCCACCTTTATCCGAACAAGCCGCCATCGCCAACTACCTCGATACGCAATGTTCCCGCATCGATAGCATCATCAGCAAGGAAGAGCAGGTCATTGAAAAGCTCAAGGAATATAAACAGTCTGTCATCACCGAAGCCGTCACCAAGGGGCTGAACCCTGATGTGCCGATGAAGGATTCTGGCATTGAGTGGATTGGGCAGATACCTGAGGGGTGGGGGCTCTCGAAAATAAAACATGTAACTAGATTTTCGCCACCAGTTGATTTTAATGTGGATCAAGACACGGAAATTGGTTATTTACCGATGGAATGTCTCAAAAATGGAAATATGACACCTTATGCAAAAGGTTTGGGACAATTAACTCAGAGCTTAACGCCTTTTCAAAATGGTGACTTAGTTGTAGCAAAAGTTACTCCTTGTTTTGAGAATGGCAATATAGCAATCGCTGATGGGTTGGCATCAGGTGTCGGTCTGGGCACCTCAGAAATCTTTGTTTTTCGGTGTTCAGGCATTAATACAGCTTATCTCTTCTACGTTTTTCGCAATGATTCCTTTAAAGCCTTGTGTGTATCTTCAATGACAGGTACTGGGGGATTGAAGCGCATTCCAAGTGAGTTTATTCGAAATATTGACATTCCTTTACCAAAGGAGAACGAACAAACCGCCATCGCCAACTATCTCGATAAGAAATGTGCTGAAATCGACCGCATGATTGAGAAGAAACAGCAGCTGATTGAGAAGCTGGGTGAGTACAAGAAATCCCTGATTTATGAAATGGTCACAGGCAAGAAAGAGGTGCCATTATGCTGACAATCTCTGAGAAACAGTTTGAAGCCGATATTGAAGCCAGCCTGCTCAGTGCGGGCGGGTATGAGAAAGGCAATCCATCTGCGTTTGACCGCCACCTGGCTTTGGATAAGGAAACCTTTATCGACTTCATCAAGGTCAGCCAGCCGAAGAAGTGGGCAAGGCTTGAGAAAATCTACAAAGAAGATACTGCCAAGAACCTGATTGACCGCTTTGACAAGGTGGTTCAGAAGAAAGGGCTGCTTGAGGTTTTCCGCAGAGGGTTTGAGGACAGGGGCATTACTTTCAATGCGGTTTTCTGGAAACCAGAGACCGACATGAACCAGACGGCTCTGATGCAGTATTATGCCAATGTGCTGCACTGCACCCGTCAGCTCCGCTATTCCCCAAAGAATGAGAACAGTATCGACATTGTGCTGTTTGTGAATGGTATTCCTGTTGTTTCGATGGAGTTGAAAAACCAGTTCACGGGGCAGGATGTCGGCAATGCCATCAACCAGTACAAGTTTGACCGTGCGGGCAAAGAGAAAATCTTTGCTTTCAAGGAACGTGTGCTGGTGCACTTTGCGGTTGACCTGACTGAAGTGCATATGACAACACGGCTGATGGGCAAGGATACCTACTTCCTGCCGTTCAACCAAGGCACAGGCAGTGCGGGCAATGTCGGTGGTAAAGGTAACCCAGCGAACCCAGATGGGTACATGACGGCTTATCTGTGGGAGCGGATTCTTGAGAAAGACAATCTCTTGGAGATGCTGCACCGCTATATCCATGTTGAGGTGCAGAAAGATGAGAAGGGCAATGTCAGATCTGAGACGGTCATCTTCCCGAGATACCACCAGTATGATGTTGTGACCAAGCTGTTGGCTGATGTCAAGGAAAATGGTGCTGGCCATAACTACCTGATCCAGCACAGTGCGGGGTCTGGCAAGTCCAACTCCATTGCCTGGCTGGCGCACCGTCTCTCTGGTCTGCATGATGCAAATAATGAAAAGATTTTCCAGTCGGTCATTATCGTCACCGACAGGCGTGTGCTCGACAGGCAGCTTCAGGATACCGTTCAACAGTTTGAGCAGGTGAAGGGGCTGATCAAGAAGATTGACAGGGATTCCCAGCAACTCAAGCAGGCGATTGAGGATGGAGCAGGGCTTATTGTGACGACTCTGCAGAAGTTCCCTGTCATCTACAAAGAGGTGGATGCCGGTACAAAACGTTATGCCATCATTGTGGATGAGGCGCACTCCTCACAGACAGGCGATGCCGCCAAGAAGCTGAAAGGGGCTCTGGCGAATACCGAAGATGCGTTGAAAGAATACGCTGAGATTGAGGAACTGGAAGAAGAACAGCGCAAGGATGAGGAAGACCGCATCCTGCAGGAACTGTCAGAGCAGGGGCAGCATGGCAACCTGTCTTTCTTCGCATTCACGGCGACACCGAAAGACAAGACCTTGCAGGTGTTTGGGCAGAAACAGCCTGATGGTTCTTATGCGCCGTATCATGTCTATTCCATGCGTCAGGCAATCGAGGAAGGTTTCATTCTGGATGTGCTCCAGAATTACATGACCTATCAGATGTATTACAAGATTGCGAAAGACATCAAGGATGACCCAGAGCTTGAGACGACTGCCGCACTGCGGGCTATCCGTAAGTTCGAGTCACTGCATCCGCATAATATTTCCCAGAAGACGGCCATCATGATTGAGCATTTCAGGGAAGTCACCAAGAAGAAAATCGGTGGCAAGGCAAAGGCGATGGTGGTCACGCCATCCCGCCTGCATGCTGTCCGCTACTGGAAGGAGTTCAAAGACCAGATCAAGAGCAAGGGTTATCAAGACATTGATGTGCTGGTGGCTTTTTCTGGTGAGGTGGTTGATGGTGGTACATCTTTCACCGAAGAGAAGCTGAATATCGACAAGGCTGACAATGTGGTCCGTGAAGGTGCGTTGCCTGAAGTCTTTAACTCAGATGATTTCAATATCCTGATTGTTGCTGAGAAGTACCAGACAGGCTTTGATGAGCCGCTGCTGCATACGATGTTTGTGGACAAGAAACTGCGTGGTGTGAAAGCGGTGCAGACACTGTCCCGACTGAACCGTACGAAACGGGGCAAGGACGATACCTTTGTGCTGGACTTTGTAAATTCAACGGATGACATCAGGAATGCTTTCCAGCCGTTCTATCAGGAAACCCAGCTGACAGAGGGAACCGACCCGAATGTAGTCTATGACTATCGGTATACCCTGGAGGAATACCGCCTGTGGTCACAGGATGATATTGATGCCTTTGCCGACATCTATTACGAGTTGGAGAAAGCCGGTGCGCTTGGGGATGATGACGGTCAGGCGATGGGCAGGCTCGTCAACACACTGAAGCCAGCATTGGATGCGTTCAATCTACTGACGGATGAACAGAAGCAGGTGTTCCGCACGACGCTCGCACGCTTCAACCGCATCTATTCGTTTGTGACTCAGGTATGCCGACTGTTCGACAAGGGTATCCATAAGTTCAGCCAGTATGCCAGGTTCCTGGCGAAAATCCTGCCCCGCAACAATGGGGCTGTGATTGACCTGACGGGTCAGATTTCACTGGTCTATTACAAGCTCAAGGAAACGTTCAAGGGCTCTGTCGAGCTTGAGGACAAGGATGGTGAGTACAAGCCGATTTCTGGACAGGGTGGTGCTCAGGAAAAGACCAAGGATCCGCTGTCTGTACTGGTCGATACCATCAACAAGGAGTTCCAGACTGATTTCACCGAGATGGACAAGGTGCTGAAGCAGATCGAGAATGATATGGCGGCTCAGCCGCAGTGGTATGACTATGCGAACAACAATGACCCCAAGACTTTCCGTATGCTGTTCGACAAGGCTTTCCCGAAAATGGCTGCCGACCGCTATAAGCAGAATGATGAGTTCTTTGTGAAGATGTTCCAAACTGAGAAGATGATGGAGATGGTTATGGATGGCATCTGCAGCAGCCTGTACAGCAGGCTGAGAAACGACCCGCAGATGGATTTGGGAATGTGAAAGGAATCTGGCGGGGTTAAAAACTGTTTTGGAATATTTCTGGAATGCATTGCCTGCCTTCACAGAACCATTTCATCTTTGATATGTTGTCTGGCAAAGAAACAATTCTGCGGGTTCCGGAATACGAGTCTGTCCATGGCATGTTGCCCAGGTTCAGGCAAAATTGTTTATACTTCTGTTTATACACTGAACCGTCAACGGAAAGAAGCTGAAGCATGTCTAATCACAAGATGAAGATTTTTGCTGGTAATGCGAATCCAACGCTTGCCTCCCGGGTTGCCAGCCGATTGGGGATTCCTTTGGGCAAGTCGCTTGTCACGAAGTTTTCTGATGGGGAGGCTCGGGTTGAACTGAATGAGAATGTCCGGGGCAAGGATGTTTTCATCATCCAGCCGACCTGTGCACCGACCAATGACAATCTGATGGAAATCCTGCTGATGGTCGATGCGTTGAAGCGGGCTTCCGCGGAACGGATTACTGCCTGCATTCCTTATTTCGGTTATGCGCGGCAGGACCGCCGTCCCCGTTCGACCCGTGTTGCGATTTCTGCCCGAGTAGTGGCGAATATGCTGGAGCGTGTCGGTGTTGACCGTGTCATTATCATTGATGTTCATGCTGACCAGATTCAGGGGTTCTTTGATGTCCCTGTTGATAATATTTATGCCTCTCCTGTCTTGCTCAGGGATCTGAAGAAAAAGAGTTATAAGAATCTGGTTGTTGTCTCGCCGGATATCGGCGGTGTTGTCCGTGCCCGTGCATTGGCAGAACGTTTGGGATGCGAACTGTCGATTATTGATAAACGCCGTCCAAGACCCAATGAGTCGGAGGTCATGAATCTGATTGGCAGTGTTGATGGCAGAAACTGTGTCATTATGGATGATATGGTGGATACGGCTGGAACGTTGACCAAAGCGGCGGATTCGCTGAAGGAACGGGGTGCGAAGATGGTTGTTGCTTATTGCACTCATCCGGTTCTGTCGGGGCCTGCTGTTGAGCGTATTGCTGCTTCGTCATTGGATGAATTGGTGGTCACTGATACGATTCCGCTTTCTGATCTTGCAAGGAAGTGCAGCAAGATCCGTCAGGTTTCTTGTGATGAGTTGTTGGCGGAAACGCTGCGGCGGGTCAGTTCCGGTGAATCGGTCATGCAGTTTTTACAGGATATGATCAACAACAGCTGATAACAGATACCCGATTTCTGTGCCAAAGAGATGAAAACGCCGTGCCATGAGGGACGGCGTTTCTGGTATTTAGGCAGTCTGTCAGTTGGCGGAATGCAGTACCATCATGGCTTTTTCCATCTGGTCACCGCAGATTTCCGGCATCAGAGGAATAGCCCGGTTGATTGCATCTACAATTTTTTCCATGTCTTCTTTGCGCGGACGTTGCAGGACATAATCTATTACTGGCAGGTGTGCATTGATGTTGCGGGGATGGCCTATGCCGAGCCTTAAGCGCCAGAAGTTCTGCGAGCCTAACGCTTGTACGATATCTTTGAGGCCATTGTGCCCACCGGTGGAACCGGATCGCTTGAGTTTCACCTGACCCGGCTGGATGTCCAGTTCGTCATGGATAACCAGGATTTCTTCTGGTTTGATTTTGAAGAATCTGGCGATGGCTCCGACAGCCAAGCCTGAACGGTTCATATAGGTCTGCGGTTTTACCAGCAAAACTTCTTCTCCACCGATTTTTATTTTGGCGACCTGGGCGGAAAATTTGGCTTCTTTGTTCCAGCGGTCTCCGGTGTTGAGGTTGTCAACAAACCAGAAACCGGCATTGTGACGGGTCAGTTCATATTCAGGTCCCGGATTTCCAAGACCGACGATCATTCGGATTGTCATGGCAGTTTCTCGATAGACATCAGTTTCTGCGGTGTTGGACGAGGATCCAGGGTTTGACGACGACTGCCCACAGATCCGGGTTGGCATCTGCCCAGATTTTTGCCTGTTCATCGGTCAGCCGCTCGATTTCCCGTTTTTCAATCATGGTCTGGATGGCGTTTACATCATCGGCTTCCATCAGTTGGGCGACCCTGATCATATCAATGCTTTCAATGACAGAAATCAGCCTGCCGCCTGCAAAGAACCTTTCCAGGTCTTTCCAACTGATTTTGGCGGTTTCCATGTTGATGCGGGCATATTGACGTTTTGCCTGTTCAGCTTCCAGGTCCTTGTTTTTTTCAGAGGGCATAGTCCAATCCATTGTGCTGGATATCAATAGTGGGGAGGCCGTTCATTCAATGGACGGTTACTTTCAATATCGACAAGCCTGACCGCCAGTTCCTTGAGGATGGATTCAAGGTCACTGATTTTCACCTGTTGGCGGTAAACCACCTTGTTCAGCTCTTCAATCATATTTTCCTGGTGGGTGAGCCGTATTTCAAGGTCGGTCAGTCGTTCGTCTGTATCCATAACAATCTGCGATTTTAAAATCAAAAAGGGAAATCCTACGTTTTTTTTGTGTTCAGCAATGCCTTGAGCTGCGCAATCCGTTGTTTCGGCGTCAGGATTTCATCGGTTTTCGGTATGGCATCTCCCTCGTCCAGTTTCATTTCTTTGATAAACCGGGAGGGTTCCCTGTCAACCATTTCACGGGCCTGATGGCGTTTCTTGCACCATGAAACCTGCAGGGTACGTTGCGCACGGGTGATGCCAACATACATCAGGCGGCGTTCTTCCTGGATTCTCTGAGCCAGCTTTTCCGCAGGCATATCATCATCCATATCCCGCGAAATGTGTGGCAGCAGCCCTTCTTCCACACCGACCAGGAAAACATGGGGAAATTCCAGCCCTTTGGCTGCGTGCAGTGTCGAGAGATGAACGGCATCCTGCTGTTCATCTTTACCTTCAAGCATGGTCATCAGAGCGACCATCTGGGTGACTTCCAGTAAGGTACGTTCAGGTTCATCCATCTGTTTGCCGCCACAGCATTTGTTTTTGAGCCAGCCGGTGAATTCCAGTACATTCTGCCATTTTGTCTTGGCGGTGCGTTCGTCAAAAGCATCGTACAGATACTGTTCGTAGTCTATAGTCTTGACCAGTTCGTCCAGAAGTTCCGCTGCGGGTTCCCCTTTTGCCGAGGGTCTTCCGGCACGTTCTTCAATGCGGTTGATGAAGTCACAGAACTCCCGAAGAGGGCGAAGCTGGCGGGTTGGCAGTTTTGCCTCGATGCCTCCTTTATAAGCAGCTTCAAACAGTGAGCACTGCCATTGTCCGGCAAAGGTTCCCAATGCACTGAGCGTTCCTTCTCCCACACCTCTGCGGGGTGTGGTGATGGCACGGATGAAGGCCGGGTCATCGTCCAGGTTTGCAATCAGCCGCAGATAAGCAATCAGGTCTCGGATTTCTGCACGGGCAAAAAAGCTCTGTCCACCTGAGATGGTGTAAGGGATGTTTTCCCGCCGGAGTGCTGTCTCGAAAACCCTTGCCTGATAGTTGCTGCGGTAAAGGATTGCAAAGTCCGCATATTTCGCCCGCCGCTCAAAACGTCTGTTGGACAGCTGCATGACCACCTGTTCGGCTTCCTGTTCTTCGTCAGGCATCATTTTGGCACTGACAGGATCTCCCAGACCGTGTTCTGACCAGAGTTTCTTTTCGAACAGTTTCGGATTGTTGCCAATCACGGAATTAGCTGCCTGCAGGATGCGCATGGAAGACCGGTAATTCTGCTCCAGGCGGATGACTTTGATATCAGGGAAATCCTGTTGCAGGGCTTTCAGGTTTTCGAGGGTTGCTCCCCGCCAGGCATAAATCGCCTGATCATCATCGCCAACAGCAGTGAACATCGGTTTCTTGCCGGGACCGGTTACCAGCAGTTTCACGAGTTCATACTGGCAGGCATTGGTATCCTGGTATTCATCGACCAACAGATAGCGCAGCCGCCGTTGCCACCGGTCACGGATATCGGTATGCCGCCTGAAAAGTTCAACGGGCAGGCGGATCAGGTCATCAAAGTCCACTGCCTGATAAGCGGAAAGCGTGGCGGCATAGTTTCTGTAAACCCGAGCGGTATAGGCATCTTGTTCGCTGGTTGCTGTTTTTTCTGCCATATCAGGTGTGATCATGGCATTTTTCCAGAGGGAAATGCCTGTCTGGACTTCGCGGATGATTTTGCGGTCAGTGGTTTTGGAAAGGTCTTGGATCAACGCAAAGCAGTCATCGCTGTCCAAGATGGAGAAACGGGGTTTCATGCCAAGAGCAGCATATTCCCGTCTCAGGATCTGCACGCCTAATGAATGGAATGTCGAGATGGTCAGTTGGGCGGCATCTTCGCTGTTGGAAAGCATCTTGCTGATGCGTTCCCGCATTTCGGCTGCGGCTTTGTTGGTGAATGTCAGGGCAGCGATATGATTGGCTCCGTATTTCCCGGTTCCAATCATATGGACGATTTTCTGGGTGATGACCCGGGTTTTGCCAGAGCCTGCACCTGCCAAGACTAGACAGGGGCCATCCAGATAAGCGACAGCTTCCCGCTGCTGGGGATTCAGTCCATTGAAAACTGCTGATGACATGCTACCTGTTTGATTCCTGTTGATTGAGGTCAGCATTATAGCAGTCCAGAAGACAGGCTATTGGTGTGTCAACTATCCTTTTTGTTTGGCATCCTCTTGAAATCAGGAATGGTTGCCCCCATTACGATAAAATTGTTTCACTGTATCAAAATACCAGGAAAACTTATGGAACAATTTCATGGAACAACGATCGTTTCTGTCCGCCGTGGCAATGCCGTGGCATTGGGGGGAGACGGCCAGGTCACATTGGGCAATATTGTGATTAAAGGCACTGCCCGCAAGGTACGCAAGCTTTTTGGTGGGCGGGTGCTGGCAGGTTTTGCCGGTGGTACTGCCGATGCTTTCACCTTGATTGAACGGTTCGAGGCAAAACTGGAAAAACATCAGGGCAACTTGCTGCGCGCTTCGGTTGAATTGGCGAAGGACTGGCGGACAGACCGTATGCTACGCCGTCTGGAAGCCATGCTGCTGGTCGCAGACAAGACTGCGACCCTGTGCATTACCGGCAATGGGGATGTTCTTGAACCAGAAGAAGGTGTTGGTGCGATTGGTTCTGGCGGTCCCTATGCCCAATCTGCCGCATTGGCACTGGCCCGTAATACTGACCTGAGCCCTGAAGAAATTGTCAGGAAATCGCTGGAAATTGCGGGGGACATCTGCATTTATACCAATCACTCGCATATTATTGAAACATTGGACTGATAAAGTCCTGAAAAGCTGGAATTATTATGAATCTGACTCCCAAAGAGATTGTCACTGAACTGGACAAGCATGTTGTCGGACAATCCAAAGCCAAGCGTGCTGTCGCTGTGGCATTGCGTAACCGTTGGCGCCGTCAGCAGGTGGATGAACCGCTGAGACATGAGATTACCCCTAAGAACATTCTGATGATCGGTCCGACCGGCGTCGGCAAAACCGAGATCGCCCGCCGTTTGGCCCGCTTGGCAGACGCACCGTTTATCAAAATTGAAGCTACCAAGTTTACAGAAGTCGGTTATGTCGGACGGGATGTTGATACCATTATCCGCGATTTGATTGATATTGGTGTTAAACAGACCCGTGAAGCGGAAATGAAGAAAGTCCGTTCCAAGGCGGCTGATGCGGCTGAGGATAGAGTTCTCGATATCCTGATTCCGCCAACGCCAGATTTTGGGTTCAATCAAGAGAAAACAGCAACATCGTCCAACGAGAATACCCGCCAGCGTTTCCGCAAACAGCTGCGTGAAGGGATTTTGAACGACAAGGAGATTGAGATTGAAGTGGCGGAACCGGCTCCGCATATGGAAATCATGGCACCTCCCGGTATGGAGGAGATGACCGAACAGATTAAGTCCATGTTTTCCGGGATGAACAGCGGCAGAAAGAAAAGCCGTAAGGTCAAGGTCAGTGAAGCGCTGAAACTGATGGTGGAAGAAGAAGCGGCCAAACTGCTCAACGAAGATGACATCAAACAGAAAGCCATCAACAATGTTGAACAGAACGGTATCGTTTTCCTGGATGAAGTCGATAAGATTGCGTCCCGCTCTGAAACCACGGGTGGTGCTGATGTTTCCCGCGCCGGTGTCCAGCGTGACCTGCTGCCATTGGTTGAAGGCACAACCGTCAACACCAAATACGGCATGATTAAGACAGACCATATCCTGTTCATTGCTTCAGGGGCTTTTCAGTTGGCGAAACCGTCTGATCTGATTCCTGAACTGCAAGGGCGTTTCCCGATTCGTGTTGAGTTGGAATCGCTGTCCATCGCTGATTTTGAGCAGATTCTGACCAGTACGGAAGCCAGCCTGATTTCCCAGTATAAGGCACTGCTGGCAACTGAAGGGCTGAATCTGGAATTCGATCCAGAAGCCATCCACCGTCTGGCAGAAATCTCCCATTCTGTGAACGAACGCACTGAAAACATCGGTGCCCGCCGTCTGTACACCGTGATGGAACGCCTGTTGGAAGAAGTCTCCTTCACCGCGGTCAGCTGTGGTGGCAGTACCCTGACCATCACTAAGGACTATGTGAATGAACGCTTGGATGAACTGTCTGAAAACGAGGATATGACCCGTTATATCCTGTAATCCTGATGCATCAGATAAAAAAAAACGCCTCCCTGTTTCAACAGAGAGGCGTTCCTATTGGTGAATCGGCTGATTGTTACTGGAACTTGATTTCGCCGGCTTTCTTCAGCTGTTCATACATGGTCTTGGAAAGCGCATCGCCTTTTTCAGCGGCTTTCGCATAGAGCTCAATTGCCTTGGCGGTATCGCGTTCGACACCATTACCCAGCTGGTACAGCTGGGCGAGGTTTGCCTGTGCATCGGTATGGTCCTGCTCCGCAGCTTTTTCATACCAATAGGCGGCACGGGTCATATCCTTATCAACAACCTCACCGTTGGCATAGGCTTCACCCATCCGGAATTGGGCGCCTGCGTGGCCTGAATGGGCCGCTTTTGCATACCAGTTGATTGCCTGCGAACCCTGATCTGCCATCTGGGCTTCTTCAAAGGCGCATGCCATGGCGTATTGTGCTTCTGGATGCCCCTGCTGGGCTGCCTTGTAATACCAGTCGAGCGCATCGAAGAATCCATCTTCACCCCCTGTGTTTTCAAGGTTCTGGCCAACCCAGTACTGTGCCTCAGCATCACCGCCTTCTGCGGCTTTCTGATACCACTCTGCTGCCTTGGCATCGTCCTGTCCGATACCTTCACCATTTTCATAAGACTGGGCGATGCTCAACATCGCTTCTGCACAGCCCCTGTCAGAGGCATCCTGCCAATGTGCGAAGGCTTTGCCGTAATCCTGCTCGACACCATCACCGATGTAATACAGGTCACCCAGACGGTTGAAGGCTTCTGCCAGACCTTGGTCAGCTGCACGCTGATACCATGCGACGGCTTTTTCGCTGTCCTGTTCAACGCCTTCACCGTTTTCATAGGCAAAGGCAACGCTGTACTGTGCAATCATTTCGCCCTGTTCTGCGGCCCGGAGATACCATTCTGTCGCCTTGGTGACATCACGGGCTACACCCTGACCGTTGTCATACATACCGGCGACATTGCTCTGGGCAGTGGCATGTCCCTGTTCTGCAGCTTTCAGGAAGAGGTTGAAAGCGTTTTCAAGGTTCTTCTCAACGCCCTTTCCGCCATAATTCAGCAGACCGAGCCAGAAGGCTGCTTCAATATGTCCTGCATCAGAGGCCTGCTGGAAGAGCTCAGCAGCTTTTGCGTAGTCTGGCGAATCGAGGTCTTTCTGTGCCAGTCCCTGTTGATACAGCGCTTCTGCGGATACGGTCATGATTGCCTTTCTTTCAGTTGGGTGGTTGCAAGCCGTAATAGTACATGATAGGAGGATTGTTCTGGAACCTGCGCAGTAAAAAGCCCGCATCCAGCTTGAAGTGCGGGCT
>JBJEXA010000104.1:0-2948 GCA_051885335.1 Oxalobacter sp.
TCCGTATCACTTCAAAATCATCAGGCACAATACCATAGGCTGAAACGGTACAACCAAATCCTGTCAATAGGGCCTTCAGCATCGTCTGGTTCGAGTTATAGATTTTCCCTGATGACAGCTCCTGACCAGGCTCAACTAATTCATCGCCTGTCACCAGCAATGCAACCTTCAAACGACGTAGGACTGTCACTGTTGTTCTGCCAATTGATGCCAGCAATCCAAGATGCTGTGCATGAAGAAGGGTTCCCTTCTTCAGGATACGGAAACCTTTCCTGATGTCATCTCCTGCATACCGGACAGCATCACCCTGCTTTGGTATTTGGGAAAACGTTAACCGATCATCTTGAACAATACACCATTCCTGACGGACAACGGTATCTGCACCTTCTGGCATGGGTGCGCCTGTAAAGATCCTTGCAGCCTCACCTGAACGCAGGACATGCCCATGACTGCCTGCCGGAATCCGCTGGGATACCGTCAAAGACTGATGTCCCCCGGCAATATCCGCATATCGGAAAGCATAACCATCCATGGCTGAATTATCAGCGGAAGGCACTTGGATATCAGAATGGATATCTTCTGCCAAGATGTGGCCTGATGCCTCATCCAATGCAACCTTCTCAGTACCAGTAACCTGCCTGGCATTCTTCAGCAAAATGCCATAGGCTTCTTCAACTGTCAGCATTGATCTAGGCGTTCCAGTCATAATCCCGTTTTTTCCGCTATGTACTGCTTGACCTCTGATGCATCGACTGGCATGACAACAAAACGTTGCGGCAAATCTTCCAGATGCTCAAATCCTGCTGGACGGTCAGCATCCCTGCCCAACGCCTCGTTGATGGTTTCATTGAATTTCGCTGCCTGAGCCGTTTCCAAGACAATCATCGGTATGCCTGGCTGCTGGTGCTCACGCGCAACCTTGACCCCATCGGCGGTATGCGTATCGATGGTGATGCCAAAAGCCTTTTCCACAAAACGGATGGTCTGGAGCCGGTCTGCATGGGTAGATTTGCCGGATTCAAAACCAAACTGTCCAACTCTGGCAAACTCGTTGCCATCACTGCCTGGTCCGCCTGACAGGTCAAAACTGCCCTTGACTTCAATCTGACGGAAAAGCTGGCCCACCCGCTGACTGTCCCTGTCCAACAAGTCATAGATGAACCGTTCGAAATTGGATGCCTTGGAAATATCCATTGAAGGGCTGCTGGTATGCAATGTTTCAGCAGAGCCCCGTACACGATAGACACCTGTTCTGAAAAATTCATCCAGCACATCGTTTTCATTCGTCGCCACGACCAACCGGTCTATCGGCAATCCCATCATGCGGGCGATATGCCCTGCGCAGATATTGCCAAAATTACCAGAAGGCACAGTAAAGGAAACTTTCTGCTGACTGTCCTGTGTTGCCATCAGATAAGCCCGGAAATAATAAACCACCTGTACCACAACACGCGCCCAGTTGATGGAATTGACCGTACCGATTTTCTGCCGGGATTTGAAGGACAGGTCATTGGAAACCGCCTTGACGATATCCTGACAGTCATCAAAAACGCCTTTAACGGCAATATTGAAAATATTGGGATCCTGCAGGCTGAACATCTGAGCCGTCTGGAATGCACTCATCTTCTGGTATGGCGACAGCATAAAAACCCGGATGCCTTTCCTGCCACGCATCGCATATTCTGCCGCACTGCCGGTATCCCCTGAAGTCGCTCCCAGGATATTCAGTTCCGTATCCTGGCGCTTGAGCTCATATTCAAACAGGCTGCCCAGCATCTGCATTGCCATGTCCTTGAATGCCAGCGTTGGGCCATTGGACAATCCCATCAGCATCAGCTTTTTCCCGTCTTTGTCTTCCAACGTGCGGAGCGGTGTAATGAGCACGGGATCATCTCCTGCACGGACATTCCTGTACACTTCGGCTGTATAAGTCTTTTCCGTCAATGCCCTCAGAGCTGATTCAGGAATATCATCTGCAAATTTCCTGAGAATCTCAAAAGCAAGTTCCGCATAAGACAGCGAACGCCATGCATCCAGTTCCTGTTTGGAAACAGTTGGATAACTGACCGGCATATACAATCCGCCATCCGGCGCCAAACCTTCAAGCAGAATCTGGGAGAAAGTGCGTTTTTCACCACCATTTCCGGTGGCACGGGTAGAGATATACTGCATAGGAGAAACCCAATCTATGAAACTGTCTATCCAAGTCCATTTGAAAGCGTCAGAAAACGCTGTCGCCAGACATTCTTTCAAGCAACAGATTCTATCATTTTAGCCGGAACCTATGCCCTTTTCAGGTAGAATGAATTGTTTTCATCCTGCTTTCCACCACGGAAAACCACAGGCTTTCAGAACCATTGGAAAATACCATCATGTCCGCAAAGGTTGCCATTGCCCAGATCAACAGCACGGTCGGTGATTTGAACAAAAACCGGCAGATTATCGCCAGAATCGCCAGAGAAGCCTCAGCAAAAGGCGCAGATATTGTCCTGACCCCTGAATTATCTCTGACCGGCTACCCACCGGAAGACCTGCTGTTCCAGCGGAATTTCCATGAAGCCACCCAAAAAGCCCTTTCTCAGTTGAGAGAAGAACTGAGCAGCTTCAAGGACCTGCATGTCATTATCGGTCATCACCAGATCGAAAATGGTTCCTGCTATAACGCCTGTTCTGTCTTGGTGAACGGCAAAATTATCGGGACTTATTTCAAGCAGAAGCTACCCAATTACGCAGTCTTTGATGAACGCCGTTATTTTGATTGTGGCAATGAACCCTTGACGTTTTCTGTCAAAGGAATCTGTTTCGGCATTCTTATCTGTGAAGATATCTGGTTCGCAGAGCCAGCCAAACAGGCAAAGGCTACTGGTGTGGACATTATTCTGAGTCTGAACAGCTCTCCTTTCCAGATAGGTAAGATGCAACAGCGTTATGACGCTGTCCGGAATCAC
>JBJEXA010000105.1:0-2947 GCA_051885335.1 Oxalobacter sp.
ATAGCCCTTCTACTTGAATAATGAACTGGTCTACTTTTTGGGGTAGGGTTCAGTTGGTGGCTGTTTTTTGTTTAAAAGGGGTCTACACCAAAGAAAGGGGCAGGGGACCAATTCCAACGGTTGATAATAAAAAGCAGTGCCATATTAACCGCATAACGCCCTGACCCTCAACCTGTAGTTCTCGAAGTTCCTGAATCCATAAGCCCTGCTCTGGATCAGCTTCATCTTCCTGTGGAACCCCTCGGTGATACCGTTGCTCCGGCTGAACCGGAACATCCTGACAACCTCCTCCTTCCATGAGGAAAGCGTCCTGCCAAGCGTCTTCAATGGCTCAAACGGTGAAGTGATAAGCTGCTGCAGGTATCCAAGGAATCTGGGAATCAGCCTTTTACACCCCGCCATGGTCTGGTTCCTCGAACGGAGCAGGTCATTGAGGTCATGCCAGAACCCATAGAGGATGCCTATGGCAGGCTGGTCTTGGAAATACCTGTCAAGACGTTTCTGCTTGACTGGATCCAATCTGTCCCTTGCCATCGTCATCAACCGCATCAAATGCCCCCTGTTGTATGACAGGTGCTCATCATCCAGTTCAGTGAGGGTCTGCCGGAAACGTTCATTGACCAGCCGTATGACATGGAAGCGGTCCAGCACAACCATGGCGTTTGGGAACCACCGTCTGACAAGGCTGCGGTATGCCCTGTTCATATCCATGCAGACAATCCTGACCCTGTCCCTGCCCCTGAGGGAACGGATGAAGCCGTCGAGAGTACCACTGTCCCTGCCAAGGGCGACATCGATGACCCTATGGTGCCTGAGGTCACAGAAAGTGGTGGCAAAGCCGTGCCTTTTGGTGAAGCGGTGCTCGTCGATACCCAGTATCCTGGGGCAGACAGGGAAAATCTTGCGGTTCTCCAGGTCAAGGACCTGGTGGTAGAAGCGTTCCACAGAGGCGGTACCGATGCCGTAGTCCCTTGCGACTGTTGAGGCGGGGCAACCCCTGTTGCAGGCAGCGAACACAGCGCGTTTCAGGGCTTCCGTTGATCGGCCCCAGAGCCTGACGCCTGCAATCCTGGTGTTGAAATAACGCCGGCAACCGAGGCACAGGAACTTGTGGCATTTCACCTTCAGAATGGAGGACCTGTCATATATCCTGCCGTTTCTGATGAACCGCCAGAAAGAATCCTTTGTCCTCAGGGAGGGACAGGCGCAGTGGGGACATTGCCTTTTGACGTTCTAGGAGATCTCAAAGACAACGGGTTTGTCGGAGAGCCGTTTTGTGATACGCAGTTCAGGCAGTCCGGATAGAATAGCGTACATGGGAATCTCTTTCTTTGGTCGGAATCGGGTTTCCCATAGGCATAGCATGTTTCGGCCTGCTATGCCGCTTCTTTTTCTGATGCCCCTCTTTTTGATGGAGAGTTGGATGCTGCGCCACCTTTTGGGGTTGGCTCAACAATCAGGCAACGTGACAGATTGTCGCATGAGGCATGACATATTGTCTTGTCACCAATCTGCCAAAGTGTCATGCCTGATGTGTCAGGATGTCATGGCTTTAGTATTCCAGAAAGGCAGCACGCCTTCAGACCTTTCAATCAAAGCTCCTCAGGATTATCTGTTACCAGCCGTGCCCTGAATGCATCAACGAAAGGTGCGGCCCAGCCAGGTTGGTGCTTTGTGATGTGGAACTTATGATGTTCACGATAAATGATCAATATTCTTGATGAAAATGCTGAATTCTCAATAAGACATGCCCTGTTTGCCAAGGGAAGCAGTTCAAAGAAATGCTGTCTGGAACGTAGTTCCCGTCGGACAATATCTGATACCGGCACATCATGCCCGCCTTTCCTGACACGGACATTTACCCGCATGATATTGAGCCGGATATCGCCAAGGCAAACATAGATAATATTGATTTTGTAGCCGGCCTTCCTGGCATCAAGGATCAGTTTGACTTCACTGTTTCCGGAAAGTGTCGTCTCAAAGATGAAACTCTTCCGCTCTGCCAGAAACTGCTGACGGAGTCTCAAAGCCTCAGCACCAGCCTGTAGGGCTGAGAGCCCTTTTTCCACCAGAATCTCATCAGGATTGATGTAAGGCAATTCCCTCAGGAATGAATAATGACGGAAGCGCTTGTAAAGTGTGGTTTTCCCGGAGCCGTTCGGTCCAGCGAAGACAACTATCTGGGGAGGACGGGGCATGGCACCAGTTCCGTATGACCGTCTGGGTACATCTGGGTAAAGAAGCCTTTCGGCTCATCGCCATTCTTGAAGACAATTGGCACCCCATCCGCAAAATATTCTTTCATCAATTCCTCGTGGGAAGGATTGGCTGCTTTCATGATGGCCTGATCAAACAGCTCATCTTCCATTTCCTCTGTCATTGCCTGATTGATTGTCATCAAATTTCCCTTTCCCCTGCTTTTCAGGGAGATGCTGAACTTTGGACAGTTTACCTTCATCCCGCCATTAAAGTCGATAGTTTTGATTTGGCGTTGGAGATGCTTGGTCTGAGAGTGATAAAAGTTGAGAAAAAGTGAGAATTTTGGGCGGTCAGTATTAATCATGAGCTGTCTCAGGATGAGTCATTTTTTTGTCAGAAAAGGATGCTGGCTTGAGATAAAGGACCGGTAAGATACTGTGACAGCTTTACAAAGTAAGTGGGCCTTGCAAGCCGCTTTTCCTGGCTGGTTGTGCCTGGGAAATATGATGGCAGCCATGCAGCAAGCTGCCAACAGTCACTTTGAAAATAGCAGGTCTTAGATGGTGGCTTTCGATAATGGGGATATGAATAGGGGATTGCTGAAAAATCTAATTTATTTAATGATTCTTAATCATTGGGTTACGATTTCTATTTGATCCGTTTCCTCTCAAAAAGCTGCATCAGTCGAATAAGTCGAATTTGTTTGTAGTATTTATAATGCTTTTTCTGAACCATTTCATATAAAACC
>JBJEXA010000106.1:0-2922 GCA_051885335.1 Oxalobacter sp.
CAAAGTTCTGCCGTCTTCAATGTTTCAGGTACATACGCCAGCATCATACCATCCTGCCGCACAGCGGCACGGCATAAATCTGCCGTCCGTAATGCTTCAGGAATGTATTTCAGCATTTCTCCCTTTTCACGGACTGCTGCTAAAAAGCGTTCAGGAGCCAGCATCGTTTTTTTCAGTTCCCGCAACCAAGTTGGTTGCATTGCTGCTTCTTTTTCTGCACGGAGACGTTCAGCAATCCCTTTTCGTCGGAGCTTGGGTTTCCGAGGTGCCATTTCTGTCCGGTTTTCGGTGTCAGTCTTTTCCGTCATATCCTTTCCTTGAACCGTCTTACCTAACAATCCACATTGGAGATTTTCTGGGGCCTTACCTTTCCAACAGCCCAGCTTCCTGCAGTTTTGTGACGATTTCTTGACCTTGCCAAAACTCAGCGAGCAGGCATCTAATCTACTTCAAAGTTCCCGATTAGTCTATTTTATCGAAAAGCCCCTTATATCCCGGTCCTTTAGGTCTGGGATATAAGGGGCGGACAGGCCTGCTGGCCTAGTCAGGGGTATTCAGCTGTTCGATGTATTGCTGGATCAGTGAGCCTATGGCGCGAGAGGGTGTCTCCGTTTCTGTTTCAACTCTGCCAACTTTCCCAAGGCAGGTTATGGTATATCCAGTTATTGATATAGCCGCGTTGACTGAACGTTTGGAAGCACGACAGATAAGCAGCAGGGTGGTATCTTTCAGGAAACGTTTTTCTATTTCAGGGATAAATTGAGGGTTGACGACTGCAGGGGTATCGGATTGCCATGTGATAAGCTGGCTGCCGGGGATATGGCCAATCTGTTGGTATTCTTCGGGCGTGCGGACATCAATAATCACGGCTTTTCTGTTTTTCACCAATTGCCATGCTTGTTGTAGTGTGATATCGCCAGCATAGCGCAGATCCTTTGCCTGTGCGGTTATTTTTGCTTGCGCGATGATGTTTTCTGGTTCCATCCGTTTTTTCCTTGAATACCCTGTTTGCTATATGAGCTGTTTTTTATTCAACGCCAGCTGATTTGTGTTTTTTCTTATATCCATGAATAGGGTGGATATGAATGCAATCCGGTGGTATTGCGGTTCTTTCAGGACTGAAAGCAGGGCAGGCAAGGGCGTTCAGGATACCACAGTCGTTGATGCCTGCGGTTTCGGTACAGCGGCTACGGAGGTGCCGAAGCTGGGTTTCCAACAGTTTAAGTTCTTTAATCCGTTGGGTGACATGACCGATATGCGCATCTATCAGGGCATTGACTTTTGAACAGTTGGTATCCGGGTAGTCCTGGTAATCAAGCAGCAGGCGTATCTCATCCAATGACATGTCGAGTAACCGACAATGCTGGATGAATCTCAATCGTTCGATATGGGTGTCTGAATAATGTCGGTAGTTGCTGCTACTCCGTTTGGGAGGTGGCATCAGCCCTGCTTTTTCGTAATAGCGGATTGTGCCTGTTTGTAAGCCGCTTTTCTTTGCCAAGTCTCCGATTTTCATGTGCTTTTCCTTTTGATAGGTTCTCGGTCTGCTGTCTGATATTGACTTTATAGTTACTATAAGGTTTCTAATGACCGGAAATCAATATCTGTGAAAAACAGGAAAGGAAAATAATGAAAGGTGGTCATCATATACATCATCATGAAAGCAACCATCATCAAGGAGGTTGTTCCTGCTGCCATGCGCATTCGGCTGAATATGGTGATCCGGTAGTCTTTCCAACAGGTGCCAGCGTTTTGAGGATTCCTGATATGGATTGTCCGGTTGAGGAAAACGATATTCGTTCGGTATTGGGCAAAATCCAGGGTATTCGGTCACTCCATTTCAATCTGGCAGAGCGGAAGCTGGCTATTGATGCTGATACTGCGGTTGTGAAGGACTGTCTTGTTGCAGTCAGGAAAGCAGGTTATCAGGTTGAAATCCAACTTCCTGATGGAGAGGCAGGCGCACGAAGCAATCTGGAGAAAACCTGGCCGATGTGGACATCGCTTGTCATTGCCTGTTTCATTGAAGTCATGGAGCTGGTTTTCCCAGATGAGTCCCTGCTTTTGAATATCGGGTGTATGGCATTGGCTGTCATTGCTATTGGGCTGACAGGTTTTCAGACATACAAGAAGGGGATTGCTTCGTTATTGCGGCTGCGGCTGAATATCAATGCGTTGATGTCTGTTGCTGTTACGGGTGCTTTTATTATTGGAGAATGGCCTGAGGCAGCAATGGTCATGTCGTTGTTTTCGGTTTCTGAATGGCTGGAAAGTAGGGCGGTTGCCAGGGCGGACAATGCCATCAGAAAGCTGCTTGCCCTGACACCAGATTCAGCAGAGGTTTTCAGTCAGGGACAATGGCAACTGCAGGAGGTTAAAGAGATTCCGGTCAATGCGTTGATTCGGATACGCCCTGGTCAGCGGATTCCTTTGGATGGCATCGTACAGGAAGGGTATAGTCTTGTCGATCAATCTGCGGTGACGGGAGAAAGTATTCCTGTCAGTAAACAATATGGAGATCAGGTATTTGCAGGCACAGTCAATCAGAACAGCATTCTTCAGGTACAGGTCTCTTCATCAGCATCAGACACGCTGGCTGCAGGGATTGTCCGCACGGTTGAGGAGGCACGGCAGGCAAAGGCCCCTTTCCAACAGTCGATTGACCGGTTTGCCGCTATTTATACGCCGATGGTGTTTGTTATTGCGCTTTGCATCGCTATTGGCTGCCCGTTGTTGATGGAGATGTCTTGGTCGCAGTCCTGTTATCGGGCTTTTGCGGTGTTGGTGATTGCCTGTCCATGTGCGTTGGTCATTTCAACGCCTGCAACGCTTATCAGTGGTCTGACGGCTGCTGTCAGGAAAGGAATTCTGGTCAAAGGCGGTATCTTTCTGGAATATGCCAGGAAAATCAGGTTGCTGGCA
>JBJEXA010000107.1:0-12524 GCA_051885335.1 Oxalobacter sp.
CTGTGAGAATGCCTTGTGCTGACCGGAAGCAAACGATTCTGCTGTCTCAGTCTTGTTGATGACAGCATCTTCCGGGATTTTATAGTCAGGACCTACTGTGACACAGCCCGAAAGGGCGATGCTACCGGAAACAGCAAGCAGTGAGGCGATCAATCTGTTCTGTTGCATGGCTTTTCCTTTATTTTGCCTGCTGCTGTTTATTGGAAGAATCGTCTGAAGGCAGGACTTCAACGGTGACGGTCTGGCCGGAAATCAGTTTGACATCATCCGGCAGATTGTCAAAGTCAACACGGACGGGAATACGCTGTACCAGACGAACCCAGTTGAATGCTGGGTTGATGTTCTGCATCAGCCTGCCACCAGTCGTCCTTTCACGGTCTTCGATACCGCGAGAAATACTGTTGACATGACCTTCAAAAACCCGGTCATCGCTCATCAATTTGACTTTTGCCCTGTCG
This sequence comes from Oxalobacter sp., assembly GCA_051885335.1. GTDB lineage: Bacteria > Pseudomonadota > Gammaproteobacteria > Burkholderiales > Burkholderiaceae_D > Oxalobacter. The sequence continues at coordinate 459 of JBJEXA010000107.1, forward strand.
CCAATATTGATACTTGGCAGTTTGGTTTCTTCAAAATAACCTTCCACATAATAGGAATGGCGATCAACCAGTGCCATGACAGCCTTGCTGGCATTTACATAAGAGCCTTCACGCAGATCAAGGTTGGTGACGATGCCATCAACGGAGGCAACTACCCGAGTGCGGTCGAGGTCAAGTTGTGCCTTATCGCGAGCAACAACCGCCTGTAGAAGGGCGGCACGGGCTGTATCGACTTTTGTGCGTCCCTGCTCAGTGACTTCTGTTGCGACCAGATCTGACAAGGCCTCATTACGCCGGGATTCGCGGATAGCCTGTTCCAAGGCCACTTTTGCAGAAGCTTCTGCCGCTTTTGCCTGACGTAGGGCAAGATCAAAACGGGAACGGTCAATTTCAAAGAGAACGTCGCCTGCGTTGACGACCTGGTTATCCTTGACATTGATTTTCACGACCAGCCCTGAAACATCCGGAGCAATCTGGATGACATCCGCCTTGATACGTCCATCACGGGTCCATGGATCGTTTTCATAATGGATCCACAACCGCCAGCCAACAAAGAGGGCTAACAGGACAATAGCGATGGTGATGATATAGCGCCTTGCGCCGGTAAAGAAATTAGCATTCATAGTAAGACAGACCTGCAGAGGTTAAAAACAACAATACAGCCACCCAAGATGACGCAGAACATGGCGATATCAAACAACGGTGGATGCCAAACATAACGATAAAAACCAATTCTGGCCAAAAAACGTGACAATAGCCTCGTTGCAAAAATCGCAATAAGCGATGTCAGCATCAGCCAAGGAAAATACATACCAAAAAAACTGAATTCACCAATCATACGGTCTCCAATGGACGTAATGTTTGCGGGTAATAAGGTGCAGCATCAGGAAAAAGATCGCTTCTGATACTGGTCAGAGCAGCAACAGCAGCCTGTTTTCTGACCATGGATGCCATCATGCAGAGCTGATGCATCAATTTGTCGATATCTGCCAGTATCCTCTGTTCTTTGCCTTTATCCTGGGTTTCAATATAATCTGATACGGCTTCCAGGAAACTGCGGATACTGATGCCGTTCCGCTCAAGGCGCGACTGCATGGCACGGATTCTTGCAATGTTGATGCCCAGCCGCATCTGACGGATCAGAGCATCAAGTGTCATGCCCTCCCGGGTATCTTGATCTTGAAGCCTTGGCGCAAGCAGGTTGACACGGTCAACCATCTTGATAATGGTCTGTAAAACAGATGGTGCCCGTTCATTTTTGGTCAGGTTAACAATATCTTTCCGGACATCCTTGATCAGCCGACCAGTTGTCCAAGCGTAGTCGAATGACCGGAAAATGACAGCACAAAGCAGGCAGAGTGTAATACCGCCACACTGCGCAAAACCCTGCCCATTGATGAAAGAGGTCATATTCGCCATATCCAGGTCGTACATTGTTGAGGTGGACCAGATGCCCATCATAAAAATCGTTGACCCCAGTGTAATTGGACGTCTTGCGATGAAAATCGAAGCTATGAAAATCATCGGGGCAAAGCACATGATCAGCATTTCATAGCTGTGCGTGGAATACATCACGATCAGGACATAGAAATAAGCAGCAGGCAACCCGATAATGGTGAATTTCAAGATAGTCTTCAACGCATCGACGGAATTATCATTGATAACGAATGACGTGAAGAAAATACTGGCCATGGTAGGTGCAACAAAACCGGCATTCCAGCCACTGGCGACCCAAAGCAGCATAATCAACGCAATCGAAACGCCACCTGCAGCAGCAATGTAGATACTGAGCGTCTTATCCTTATGAAGAACCGACAACGGCAAGGGCATTTTCTTTGGCATCCTGTCCCAACGACCTTCAATCGCATCATCAATGGCACGCCGTCTGGTATCACAGCCTTCACAGGCAGAAATCAATTTCTCAATGTCTGTCACAAGACGGACAATCTGTGCATCAATCCATGAAGATTCCCCATGGATCTGAGGAACAATCTGTCTGGCGGCACGCCGCATCCTATCCGAAGAAGAAACCGAATAATTGCATTTGGCAATCCATTCAGAAAATTCCTTGATGAAGGTTTCCAGTCCCTGCGGTATTCCCGCTGATTTCCTCAGGACAGTCAGACTTTCTTCAATGGAACTGACGACAGGAATCATGGTTGTCAATCTGTCCTGCAACATGCGAATGCCATTGATGGCCCAGCGCTCATTGGTGACATCAAATGGCAGGTTGGCTGTCAAGACTTTCAACCCACTTAAAAGAGTTACAGCTGATACGCTGTCTTTAGTACTACGGCCGGCTTTCCCTGTTAGGATATCGCATGTCCATTGCCGGATGGATTCCCATATTCCGTCCAGCTGTCTGACGACATTGGGTCCAATCTTGCTTGGAAAAATCAGACTATGGCAAAGAACAGCAGAAAGAAAACCGATACCGGTCTCTATGCCACGGGACCATGCGGTATCCATGATGTACTGGACATTGATGAATTTCATGTCAGCAATGATGCTGGCCATGATGACAGGTACTGTCCAACCTGCGACAGTGAAGGTGTAAGCGCTGGTCGTCCGCTTCTGCATGGAAATATAAATGCAGAATGAAATCCATGCGCCGGTCAGGATGCAGAGAATCCAAGTGTAATTGATGAAAGAAATCATGAGAACAGCTGCAACCACAACACCAATCAAGGTTCCCAAAAAGCGGGACAGGGAACGCACAGCAATACTGCCGGCAGCCACTGGTAGAGACAAAATAGTGGTCGCCATCGGCGCCCAGAAAGGACGTGGCTGACCTGTCGCCAGTGCGACATACATCGCCAGTGCAGCAGCTGCAACACATCTGATGGCAAAAAGCAGCTCATCTTTAGTCGGCCATTTCAAGAAGTGCTGAAGCATTATCCATTCCGTCTGACTGCTTCGCCCAGCTCCCTGATAACTTTCAGGGCAATCTTAAGTTCTGCAGGATCAAGGTTTTTGAAAAGATCTGACCGGAAAGGACGCATGGCAGCAAGAAGCACTTTGATGCGTTCCCGTCCGTTTTCTGTCAACGAAAGCAATTTGGCACGCCTGTCACTGGCATCTTCTTTACGGGTCATGATACCCGCAGCGATCAGCTGGTCAATCACACGTACGACAGACGACGGATCCAAACCCAGGGCATTGGCAATTTCCCCTGGTCGGATGCCATCGCCCATCTGGTAAATCAAGGCTGCGGGCCAAGCAGTTGCCTGAGAGAAACCATATTGTGTCGCAACACGGTCACCGGCTGTCCTATAGGCACGCGCAACACGCGTCAGCTCATGGCAAAGCAGCATCAGCAAGTCATCATATCCGGAATGCTCGTTTTTATTCATGATATCAATATTTGACATTCAAAATATTACGATGCACATTATTAATATCTCAATTATTGATGTCAACAATAATTCCTTGTTTCTTATACCTGATTCCTTGAGACTGTTGTTTCTGGTACATAGGGTGATGCTGTCGGGAAAAGATCGCAGCGCAACCCTGTCAAGGCACAGACTGCCATGTTCTGCGGATTGTTGGATGGCAATGATGCGGCTTCATGCAATGCCTGGTCGATGTCTCCCAAGAACGATTCAAACTCTGCTCGTGGTATCTCTTTGCCGGCCCCATAATAGCTTGAAAGTTTGGCAATCAGTGTCCTAAAAGGAGAAGGTCCTGCCAAGTCAAGGTGCGATTCCGCTCTTAAAAGCCTTGCCATGTTCATACAGACACGCAGGTCAAGCAAAATATTGACCGCTGACTGCAATTTGCCCGAACGTGAGGATTCATGGTCTTTCTGGGCTATGGCAAGACGGGGTGTAATCAAAGAAACGCCATCAACCATCTTGACAGCAATTTGGACTTGAGAAGGAATGTTTTTCATGGTTGCCAGTTCTGAAATATCGCGCCAAACACCTTTCACGACATCGGCAATGAATGACTGGATGGTAATAGAACGGCAGATACCCATGAAAAGGATAGCAAACAAGATGCCGATACATTGAGAAATCTGTACATTGATAAATGCCGTTGGATTGGCTGACCCTTGGTCGAACATGGTCAGTGTTGCAATGGTTGTCAGGAAAAAGGGAACACCAACCAATGCTTTTGCCGGCATCATCAGATAGGTACCCATATAGATAAAAAATGGGAAAAAGAGCATCATCATCATTTCAAAGCTGTGAGCAGACGGCAGCAACCACAGCAGATAAAGCCCGGCAGGAATAGCAGAATAGGCAGTCATCCAAAACTGTCCTTTCAGCATCGGTACAGGCGTATCGACTGCCGAGAAAAACAGACAGTACATGCCCCCCATCATAGGAGCAGCCCAGAAAGTATTCCAACCAGAAACAATCCACATCAAGGTGGTCAATGTCACACAAGCAAAAGCAGCAAAAGCTGAAGCCCAAGCCTTGCGCTTATCAATCATCAATGAAAGCGTAGAGACCTTGCGTTCCTTCTCCTCAGTATCAGGTTCCTTGCCTGTAAGCCCCTCGTTGATGCGCCGCCGCAACCCAAAACAGTCTTCTCCGATATCGACCAGGTAATAAAGAGCATCTGCGAAATTTGTCGCAAGCATATCGTTCCAACCGGAATTAGCCGTAATGGTTGGCATAAAGTGGGCGATCCGCCGACGGATGCGGATCGCCTCTGCATAAGGATTTTCCCCACCTTTAGATATCCATCGGGAGATATCATCCAAGATATCTTGCAGCCCCTGAGGCAACCCCTCATTGGTCTGGCGTAAATACCTGATACGGTCATCAACAGAAGATAGCAGAGGAACCAGCGCAGAAAGGCGGTCTTGCAATGAACCGACAATATTGTGCACCCAACGCAGGTTTTCTGCCTCAAAAGGAACAGTTGTCGTCAGAATACGCAGATTGGTGATGGTTGAAGACAGTTTGTTCAGATTAGGACGCTGATCTGTGAATTCTCGGGTGTAATCGATAATGTTCCGAATATTCTGAAAAGTTTCCGTCAACGCTTGGTCAAGCTGTTTAATGATGGCATTACCAACCCGCATCGGGAAAATAATAGCATGTGCAAGGGCACTGCAACCAACACCAAGTCCGATTTCCTGAACGCGGTTGATGGCCATATCGAAGAAAATCGGCAACGTGATCTGAGAAGCATCACTCATCGAGGGCATTGCAACAATACCAACAGTATACCCACCTAAAAGGAAAGCGTATGCCCTGGGAGTCCTGTCATGCAATGCGACGAAAATCCAGAAACCATACCAAAGCCCCAAGGAAAGGGCGGCAAGCAGGGAGTAATTGAAAAAAAGTGGAATCAGCAAAACGATACCGAAAGCCCCGATGGTTGAACCAATGACACGGTAAAAGGCTTTGGCTTTGGTTGTTCCGGCAAAGGTCTGTGCTGTAACGTAGGCAGAAAGCAGTGCCCAGAATGGGCGTGGCAAACCAATCCGTTGGGCAAGATAAAAGCCGACCATTGCCCCGATAAAAGAACGGATGGAAAAAATCCATTCGTCCTTTGTTGGTATGTTAATCCACTTTAGAAACATTTTGACTGTAGCTTTTGATTGATTTGCCAAGCGTCATGAAAACCTGCATACAGACAGAGAACTGTTCCTCAGTCAGATCTTTCAGCAGGGTTTCTCTGAGCTCTGTGATTTCTGTTTCCAGACGGGTTACGTTTTCCTGTCCCATTTCCGTCAGGAAAAGCAGTTTTGCACGTCTGTCAGTGGTATCGTCACGTCTTTCAACGTATCCGGATGCAACAAGGTTATCAATCAGCCGCACAATGGAAGACGGCTCAAGCCCAACATCTTCTGCGACAACAGAAGGCCGGACTCCACCACCTTTGCGGGCAATGGAAAGGATTGGCCAAGCGATTGCCTGAGTCAGTCCATATTTTGATGCCAGTTTGTCACAGAGGGATTTATAGGAACGTGATACCCGTGTAATTGTAGTCATCAATTCCATCAATGATTGTTCTTTGGGAAGCATAAAATGATTCGCATAAGAATAATGTTGGCGAATATTATTCGCATGCAAACTAAATTGTCAATTTCATTGATGCTTAAACAAGCTGTTTTTCAGTCAATCCATGCTTTGTTGACAGATGAAAACAACAATGCCATGTAAAAATGCCTTAAAAAGCGTTCCATGTGATGTGTAATATCAAAAGGAAGCCAAGCAGTGGTGATGTCTCTCTGTACTGAGAAGGGTATCCGTCAATCAAATCAGAAATCAGCAGATTTGAACAACTCAACCAATCACTCGCCTAACTGCGCGTATTATTTTACATAATATACATTATGCGAAATTCATGAATTACGAGAAATTATTGATTTTATTTTTAGATTTATTTTCTAAATGAATGTTTTATTATGAATTTTTTAAGGAATCGTTTATCTTGTTCTCGTTGTGGTCTTCGTCGTCCTCGTCGTGCCAGTCTCGCTCTTCTTTTCTGTCACCTGTTCTATCTGGCCGTTTTAGTTCTATCGGTCAAGCTTGTAAAATGGGCTTGTAATATGGATTTCTCAGTGGTTTGGAAGTTAGTTTTAGCAATTCTTAATGCGAAACACTGACAAGAAGAAAACTTTGTGTTTTACAAAACGGCTACATACGTTTGTATTTGATTTTATAATTGTTACCTGAAACATGAACATCCTGATGAGAGAAAGCATATGAGCCAGTTCAATCCAGTTGCACGCACTTCATCCCACCGTTTGATCAATCATGGTCCCACCATCCTGATAACCACCCGCAGCAAAGATGGCAAACACCGCAATGTCATGACAGCCGCCTGGTCAACGCCTGTTGAAATGGATCCTCCAAGGTTGGTTGTATTGATTAACAAAGATGCCTATACCCGGGAATTACTGCTTGAAAGCGGTGTCTTTGCTGTCTGTGTGCCATCGGTTTCCTTTGTCAATGAGACCTATTCAATTGGTCATTCAACAGGTCGTCAGATTGACAAGTTTGCAAAATATGGCATTGAGACCGTGCAAAGCCCAGAACTTGGTATTCCTGTCATTGAAAAAGGTTGCATTGCCTGGTTGGAATGCAGATTGATTCCAGAGCCTCATGCTCAAGAAAAATATGATACGTTCTTCGGTGAAGTGGTCTCAGCAGCAGCAGATCCAGCGGTTTTCATCAACAACCGTTGGCATTTCATTGATGAAAACAAGGTAAAACACTCCATCCATCATTTGGGTGGTGGCAATTTTCTCCGTTGCAATGACCTGATGATTGCCAAGGAACTCTGATTCCCCTTTTTTTTCCATAATGCAGTAGCATGAGCGTCAGGAAATCCTCGGCTGCCGGTTATCTCCTGGCGTTGGCCGCCACAGTCTTATGGAGTACTGTTTTCCCGTTGGTCAGGACATTCCCATCTGACCTTTCTCCTATTGAACTGTCATTCTGGCGCTGGCTGTTCACGTTTATCAGCCTGTTACCGTTTGTCTTGGGCGCAATCAAAGACCATTGGCAGTTGGTTGTCAGCAACTGGCGGTGGATAGCACCAGCTGGTATCTTGGGACTTTCGGCTTACAGCCTCCTGATGTTTGAGGCTGGACATACCACCAATGCCACCAACATGTCGTTGTTCGCTGCGACCGCACCTATTTCAATGGCTATCCTGTCCAGGGTTTTTCTCAAAGAAAAGTTTTCATGGCCACAGATTACAGGACTTCTCATTGCTGTTGCCGGTGTCCTGGTACTGGTTTTGAAGGGTGACTTTACCCAACTGGCTCAACTGGAAGTTACCGTAGGCGATTTATGGATGTTGACAGCAGCTTCTTTTTTTGCCATTTACAGCATTCTCATCCGTAACCGTCCTGAACAGATGCCACAAAAAGTCTGCATGGCAGGCATGATGGTGTTTGCCATGGCGATATTGTGTCCTCCTATGGGCATCGTTGCTATGAGGACTGATTATCACCTGCCTGAGATAACCACCTTTCTGCTCATCCTCTATATCGCAGCCATCCCCACATTGACCGGTTATCTGTTATGGAACCGGTCTGTCGCACATATCGGCGCGGCACGGGCAGGTGTGGTCTATTACAGTATCCCTTTGTTCAGCAGTATTGAAGCGGTCTTTCTGCTGGGTGAACAGGTTCAACTGTCTCAGGTGGTTGGAGGCACTCTGATTATCGGTGGTATCCTGCTGTCATCACTGAACATCCTGAAACAGATATGCCGTCAGTGATGGTCATTATTTTTGAAAACGGTTCTCGGCTGTCTTTTTGATGAAAGTTGCCTTTTCAGAGCCCAGTGTGTACAGACTGTCCAAGAAAGTCTGTTCTTCAGCAAGTTCTTCTTCAGGGATTTCACGCCACCAATGTTTATTGAAACCTGAAGTCCCATCATCCCAGCGGTATCCTCGAATTTTCAACTTGTCTTTGCAGTCAAATGGTGCACCAAACGCATGGACGATGATACTGTTCCGGGCGGCATTTTCCAAAAGATTTGCAAAGACATCCTGACGAACGTGCATGAACCAAGCCAAAGCAAGGCAATCTATGGCGGCCCGGTGTGCCTCATAGAAATAGCCGATGCCATGCAGCAATTCTTCCTGACGGTGATTGTTGATGTCAAAGGATTTCCAGTCCACACCTTTCAAGGAACAGGCCCATTTCTTACTTTCAAAACCGGGGAAGCGTTTTTCAAAAAAGGGTCGGTCAAATCCAGCATTATGCGTAACAACCAAATCAATGCCATCAAGAACTTCTTTGACGGCTGCATCATTGATTTTCTGTCCTTTGACATCCTGATCGGTTATGCCTGTCAGTCTAGTGATTTCTGCAGGAATCGGTTTGCCAGGATCTTCATACTCACTGAAAATCCTGTCGATTGAAACCAGTTTTTTGGCAGACGGGGAAAAAGCAGCAGAAACCATTCCAAGCTCGATGATCTGCTCGGTATTCCAGGATAATCCCGTTGTTTCCGTATCCAAGAAAACAATCGGAACCTCATCCCCAACTTTATCAGCCAGCGGATAAGGAAACGAGATTTGGCTTTTTGTAATGGGGACCCGTTCAATAATCCTGAAGTCATCTGTCTTTTTCAAAATGGCTTCAAGCTGTTGACGGTAATCCTGTTCCTGCATATCTTCTTCTGGAATATCTTCTTCTGGATCATTCTCCTCAAAGAAATCCAGCTGCCGCCCTATTCCATCTTTATCCATAAATACTCATTCTCGCCTTAAAACATCATTCAAGATGCAAGGATTCCCTACCCAGTCCTGCCTTGACAGCGCCATAACCGACAGCGTTCCCGAATTTCTTTAGTATCCGATCGCCAAAATTTTCCTTGATGCTGTAATCGACCACGTCCTTTTCCTTGATCTCATCCTCAGCAACGCTTCTGATGGTGCCGAAACCATCGGCCAATCCCAAGCCAACCGCTTCTTCACCGACAAAAACCAGTCCAGTAAAAAGACGGCTGTCATTTTTCAACCTTTTTCCCCTGCCTTCTTTCACTGCGGTAATAAACTGCCGATGAATTTTTCCAAGCATTTCCTTGGCATAGGTAACCTGTTCCGGAGACTGAGGACTGAACGTATCCAAGAACCCCTTGTATTTCCCAGCCGTCAGCAGACGACGCTCAACACCAACCTTATCCATCAGCTTGTTCACGCCAAAGCCATCAATCAATACACCGATGGAACCGATGAGACTTGCCTTATTCACATAAATCTTATCGGCTGCCGATGCGATGTAATAACTGCCGGATGCACAGATATCCTCAACGACAGCATAGACCGGCTTGTCAGGATGCAGTTTTTTCTGACGCATAATCTCGTCATAAACCATCCCCGACTGGACAGGACTGCCGCCAGGGCTGTTCATCTTCAAGATGACACCTTTTACCTGCGGCTCGTCAAATGCTTTGCCAATAGCCTTGATCAGGTTCTTGGCCGATGCCATCGTGGTGGGCGAAATTGTACCTTTCACTTCAATCATGGCGGTATGCGGCTTGTCCGGCATAGCTTTGTCGCTGCTACCAATAGATTTTATAATTACAAATAACAGTATAATCAATATGATAAACGTACATTTAAAGACAATACTCCAATGTCTTTTCGCCCGCTGTTCACGTATGATTTCCTGAACTAGCGTCTCAAGGGCTTTCCCATCATTCCCGTTTCCATCGCTCATAAGGTTTCCTCCTCAAAACATCAGGCATATTTCAGCAGCCAATCATGCAATGCCGGTACTGAATCAGCAATATACAACGGATGCAGCGCTTCAAGTTCCTCGGCAGAATGTGCGCCGTAATTTACGCCGACACTGGCAGCGCCAGCATTCTTTGCCATCATCAGATCATGGCTGGTATCACCGATCATCAATATACGGGCGACTGGCACCTGCAGCTCCTCTGACAGCTCAAACAGCATGGATGGATGGGGTTTTGAGAAAGATTCATCAACTGTTCGGGTTCCATCAAAACAGGCTGTCAGTCCAGTTTCCTTCAAGACCCTGTTCAATCCCGCACGGCTTTTCCCTGTAGCAACAGCAAGTTGGTACCCGTTCTTTGCCAACTCTTTCAGCATGGTTTCCACACCATCGAACAAAGTGATTTTCAGGCTGTTCACCAGATAATACTTACGGTAGAGAGCTACCAGTTTGGAGTAAACGTTATCTTCCAAGCCAGGGCAGACTGTTTCCCAAGCCTCACGGAGTCCCAAACCAATGACATGAGCAGCCTTTTTCCGGTCAGGGACAGGCAGACGCAATCCGGCAGCAGCATCCTGCAGGCTGTCCACAATAGCCGCTGTGCTGTCCATCAAGGTCCCATCCCAATCAAAAACAATCAGGTCAAACTTCCTGTCACGCATGGTCATCTCCTGTTTTCTGCTGCAGGGATTTCAGATAAGCAATGCACTCTTTCGGCAAAGGAGCTTCAACAGTCACAGGCCTTCCGGTTTCAGGATGTGTGAATGTTATCCGGTAAGCATGCAGGAACATCCGTTTCAATCCGCCATTTCCTGCTTTCTGCAACCGCCTGTTCAAATCAAAATCACCATATTTATCATCCCCAGCGATCACATGTCCTGAAGATGCCAGATGAACCCTGATCTGATGGGTACGCCCTGTCTTCAGTTCTGCCTCAAGCAATGTGAAGCCAGGATAATGTTCCAAAACATTGAACACCGTATGTGACGCGAGACCACCAGGATCCACCCTCACCCGACGTTCTCCATCAGCCGTATGGTATTTCAGCAAAGGTGCACGGACATGCTGACGTTGGTTTTTCCAATCCCCCTGAACCAAAGCCTGATAACGTTTATCAATACTGCCCGCCCGGACCTGTTGATGAAGTTTCACCAATGCAGAACGCTTTTTTGCCAGGACAAGGATGCCGGAAGTCTCTTTGTCAAGACGATGAACCAGCTCAAGGAATTTCGTCTTAGGGTCTGACGCCCTCAACTGTTCAATGACACCGAAAGAGACACCAGAACCGCCATGTACAGCCACCCCTGCCGGTTTGTTGATGACAAGCAGGCAATCATCTTCATACAGCACATCGAATGTCCGGGCAGGAATGGCTTTCTCCGTTTTTTCCGATACTTTCAGCGGAGGAATACGAACCAGATCGCCTTCTTTTAAGCGGTAAGTCTGGTCAATCCTGCCCTTATTGACACGAACCTCGCCGGAACGGATGATCCGGTACACATGGCTTTTCGGAACACCTTTGAAAACCCTGAACAGGAAATTGTCAATGCGTTGTCCTGCTTCCTCTACAGTTATCTGATGAAATTGGACGGCAGCAACAGCACTGGTTTGATTCTTAACAGCATCCAACGGAACATCAGCCGTTTTTTTTGTGCTTTTTCGGGCATTTTCCCTATGAGAGCGATTCATTTATCTATATAATTCCAGATTAGCCAAAATAAGAAACTTGGCTGTCTGTGTACAATAAAAGCCCCATTCTACACAGTTGTGACATCCATTGGTCCAGTTTAAGACAAATTCAATGGAAAAGATGTGTACACATTACCGCTGGCAGGCTGCTGGTCTGGGTTGAGCCAAAGCATCAACCGGACAGTATCGCCAGAATGTACTGCGTCATCAAGTAA
>JBJEXA010000108.1:0-12454 GCA_051885335.1 Oxalobacter sp.
GGTGTTGAGTGACAACAGCATCCATCTGTCCAGAGGCGTCAGCACGCTGGCGGCTGTGTTGGAGAATGCGCATGAACCAGAACCCCTGAAAAGTGCTTTTGAGCAGATCACTTCTTTATTGGAAAACCTGGATATCCATATCAGCCGTATGGCGATGGCCCGGACACGGGTCATGCTGGAGCATGACAAGAACCACGTTCAAGAATACTTGGATGCGCCACCCGAGTTTTACAACCGGATTACCAGCGTTGAGAAAGAGGGGAGCAATATTGTCCTGAATGCGGACAGTATCCGCTCTTTCCATCAGGATGCCGATGGTAATGAGGTTGAGTTTGATTTCACCGCGGAAGAATCAAGCGGGACACAGATTGTCGCCGGACTGCTGGGGATTTTCCTGTCTGTATTGAAAACGGGTGGGACAGTGGTTGTGGATGAACTGGACCGTTCATTGCATCCATTGCTGCTCATTGAACTGATCAGGCTTTTCAAGGAAAAACGGTACAATGAAAACAATGCCCAACTGATTTTCACCGTCCATAATACGGAAATCTTGGATGTCGGCCTGTTAAGGGTCTCTGAGGTTGGTATTGTCAAGAAGACCCTGCAGGATGGTACAGAGCTCGTCAGGTTGTCTGATTTTGAAGGGATCGATAATCTTGCCAGTTTCAGACGGCAATATCTGAGTGGACGGTTTGCAGGGATTCCATTCCCTTATATATGAACAGCCAGGGATGGTCATGATGGATACACGGAAACTTCCTTCATTGTCACAAACAGTCACAGTTGTCTGTGAAGGTCAGTCTGAGCAGATGTATCTTCAGGAACTGAACCGTTTTTTCCGGGAACACCGGATTCCATTGGCGTTCATTCCCCGAACAGTCGGTAACGGGGCCTGCAAGGCGGTTATCGGGCACTACCGGAGTGTCCGGAAGTTTTTACGGTATGAAGAGATCATCATCTGGGTGGATCGGGATATCTATATGAGCAGTGAAGCCAACAACTATGCGGCGAAACCACCATCCATTCCGGATTTCCTTTTTTCAGAGATGAACTTCGAAGATTTCCTGATGCTGCATATGAATCCCCAGCGGGTTTTCAAATGGCAGGCGCTTGCCGGTGCACACGATCATTTCCGGCATCCGTTGCCTGCTTCTGTCTATCTGCCGGTTTATAAGGCTACCTGTTTCCATCATTATCGGAAAGGGCGGATGCCGTTCAAGCTGAATGCCCAGACATTGGGACAGCTGTTCCACAACCTTCATAACAAAAAAATCCGCTTCAAGAATGGTTTTGGTTCATTCCTTGAAAGACGGTTGCGGCAGATGGGATGGTTGATTGATGCGGAAGAGGATGCAGAAACCGTAGCAGCCAATGCCGCTTGAGTACCTGGTACGATATCAAAAGTCAGAACGAGCCTATAACGATTTCTGGGGGCATTTATCAGAGATAGGCAGCAATCCTTTCTCCAAATTCAATACAGGACCGATTCAGTGCCGGCTTCCAGTTCTGAAACGGCATTGTCTATTTCCTGGATGCACCCATTACAGCCAGCCATATAAACGCCTCGACAAAACAGAACAGGGAGTTGGACAGGGAAAGGAAGACAGAGAAACCAGACAGGGCAGGCATCTGTCAAGGACCGTATGCGTATGGCAGATATCTGCAGTATCTGGTTTCTTTGCAAAATATGCTGATTCAATGCGGAAAACAGCAAAAACGCCGGCTGGGGATACCAGACCGGCGTTTTCACAGAGCAATGATGGATTATTTATCCCGCCCTGGTTTTCAATGCTTTTTCAAGCTGTTCCAAGGCTTTGACCAGGGTTGAAGCCGGGCAGGCGATATTGATGCGTTCGAAGGTCTCACCGCCGGGACCAAAGATTTCTCCATGATCCAGCCAGAGGCGGGCATCATGGACGATGAAATCATCCAGATTCTTTCCGGAAAGACCTGTACCGGAAAAATCCAACCAGACCAGGTAGGTGCCTTCTGGTTCAATCAGTTTGACCCCCGGCAACCGTTCTGCAACAAAACGGCGGAGGATATTGAGATTCACTGTCAGGTAAGCCAGCAGGGCATCAAACCATGCGCCTCCGCCTTCATAAGCTGCCTGCGCAGCGATCAGTCCCATCGCATTCATCTGATCATAACCGGTTGCGTTGAAGGCCTGCTGGAATTTTGTCCTGATGTCAGTATTCGGAATGAAAATGTTCGAAACCTGCAGACCCGCAATATTGAATGTTTTGCTGGGCGCTGTACAGATGACAACGCTGTCCTGATAAGCATCACCCAATGTGCCATAAGGCGTATAGGCATAACCCGGGAAGGCGAAGTCTGAATGGATTTCATCAGAAATGACAAAAACCTGATGTTTCAGGCAGATATCTGCCATCGCTTTCAGTTCATTCCGTGTCCAGATACGTCCAACAGGATTATGTGGATTGCAGAGGATGAACAGTTTGACATTGTTTTCGACAATTTTCTGTTCGAAATCCACCAGGTCAATCTCATAATGCCCGTCTTTCAGGACAAGGGGATTGTTGACCAATCGGCGGTTATTGTCACGGATGGACAGTGAGAACGGATAATAAACCGGTTGTTGGATCAAAACCGCATCACCGGGTTCTGTCAATGCGCGGATAGCTGTACAGATGGCATAGACGACACCGGGTGTCTTGACCAGCCATTCTGTCTTCGGCGTCCAGTTATGCCGTTGTGCAAACCAGTTCTGCACCGCTTCAACATATCCGGGTTTCGGTTCAGTGTAGCCGTAAATACCGTGTGAGACAGCTTCCTGCAGGGCGGCTGTTACAGAAGGCGGCACCTTGAAGTCCATATCTGCCACCCATAAAGGGAGGACATCGGCAGGCTTGCCCCGCTGGACGGCATAATCATATTTCAGGGAACCCGTATCCTTGCGGTCAATCACTGTGTTGAAACCAAAATCATCCTTAGGGGGGACAGGCACACCCATTGCCTGGGCGAGATCGGCAATCAGGTCATCGGCATTTTCCAAGCCGACTGACAGGCGCAGGAGACTGTCCGTGATGCCACGGGCAACACGTTCCGCTTCGGGGATGGCACCATGTGTCTGGGTGGTCGGATAGGTGATCAGCGATTCGGTACCACCAAGGCTCTCAGCGAACTGGATCAGCTTCACGCCTTCAAGAATCTGTTTGACAAGGCCTGCACCACCAGCTTCTTCTGCAATCTCAAAGGAAATCATGCCGCCAAAGCCTTTGGATTGCCTGATGGAGGTGGCATGGCCAGGATGGTTTTTCAGACCAGGATAAAAGACCTTGGCGACTTTGGGACATGCTTCCAACCAACGGGCGATTTTCAGGGCTGTTTCCTGTTGGCGTCTGACACGGATAGCCAATGTCTGGATGCCACGCAGGACAAGCCAGCTGTCAAATGCGCCCAATGATGCGCCCACTGCATTCTGGATGTAATGCAGGCGTTCAGAAAGTTCTTCTGAGTCACAGACCAGGATGCCTGCCAATGTGTCGTTATGACCAGCCAGGAATTTCGTTGCACTGTGTACAACAATGTTTGCCCCCAGTTTGATTGGCTGCTGATTGATTGGGCTCAGGAAGGTATTGTCAACCAGCAACAGGATGCCATGCCGTTTGGTGATTCCGGCAATGGCGGCGATGTCATTGACATGCATCAGGGGATTCGTCGGCGTTTCTATGAAAACAGCCTTCGTTTCCGGTTTGATGGCGGCCTCGACATTGGCTGGATCAGAAGCATCGACCCAGTCGAATGTGAGACCGTTTTTCATTGAGAAATTCTGAAAGAGACGCCATGTCCCTCCGTACAGGTCATCCGAAGAGATGATGTGGTCTCCTGGCTGAAAGAGTTCCATCATCGCAGATGTCGCTGCAAGCCCTGAAGAGAAGGCATAGGCAGCAACACCACCTTCCAGCTTTGCCATGGTTTCCTGTAGGACTGCCCTGGTTGGATTCATTCCCCGGCTGTAATCAAAACCGGTACTTTTGCCAAGCCCGGGATGGGCGTAGGTGGCTGTCTGATAAATCGGCGTGGAAATGGCACCGCTTGAATCAGTGCCAACTTTCCCACCATGAATACAGAGGGATTCAATATCCATGAGGCGTTTCTTTCAAAGGATCAAAACCGCTATCTTATCCCAATCAATCCGAAGGGAACAGGGCAGTGGACAGATAACGTTCGCCATTGTCCGGCAACAGGGCAACAATGACTTTACCCTTGTTTTCAGGACGTTTTGCCAACTGTGTTGCTGCCCACAGGGAAGCACCGGAAGAGATGCCGACCAAGACACCCTGTGCATGGGCCAGAGCCTGAGCGGTTTCAAAAGCGGCTTCATTTGGAACCTGGATGATTTCATCATAAATCTTGGTATCCAAGACAGCAGGGACAAAACCGGCACCGATACCCTGAATCTTATGAGGACCAGACTTGCCACCGGACAGAACAGGGGAGGTGGCTGGTTCGACAGCAACGACCTTGATGTCAGGGTTCTGTTCTTTCAGGTAGGAACCTGTGCCGGTCAGGGTACCGCCAGTACCGACACCTGCAACGAAAATATCAACCTTGCCATCGGTATCTTTCCAGATTTCTGGACCGGTTGTTGCTTTGTGGATGGCTGGATTTGCCGGGTTGTCAAACTGCAATGGGATAAAGCTGTCTGGAATGGTCTGTGCCAGTTCCTGGGCTTTGGCAATTGCACCTTTCATGCCTTTAGCGCCTTCGGTCAGAACCAGTTCCGCGCCATAACCCTTAATCAGTTTGCGGCGTTCAATGCTCATGGTTTCCGGCATTGTGATGATGATGCGGTAACCGCGTGCAGCGGCAACAGCGGCCAGCCCGACACCGGTATTGCCGGAAGTCGGTTCGATGATGGTGGATTTGCCTGGAACCAGCTTGCCTTCTGCTTCTGCTGCATCAATCATGGCTTTTGCGATACGGTCCTTGACGCTGCCAGCTGGGTTGAAATATTCCAGTTTTGCCAGGATGGTCGCTTCAAGGCCGTTGTTGGCGGCATAACGGGATACTTCCAGCAAAGGGGTGTTGCCAATCAGGTCGGTTGCGTTTTTTGCAATATTAGCCATTGTAATCTCCTTAAATAAAAATTTTAAAAATCAGTTAGTTGTAAATCAAAGTTGTTCATTATCTATGAATTTAAGATAAAAACTCCCCTGCTACAGATGCAGCATTGAAGAAAATCGATGGATTCTGTCAGATTACATAGAAACCGCCGTCTTCATTTCCGCGTTCGACAAGGTCACCAAGCGTTGTGCCATCTATATAATCTGTAATCACTTTGTACAGTCCTTCCCAAAAATGGACGGTCGGACAGTGTTCATAGCGTTCACAGGCATTGGGGGATGATTCCAGACATGAAACACAGGCAAAGTCTCCTTCAATCGGACGGAGGATATCGCCAATGGTGTAGTCATGCGGTGCTTTTGCCAGACGGTAACCACCCTGCGAACCACGGACACTCTGGATCAGACCGGCTTTGCCCAGTGCAGATGCAATCTGTTCCAGGTATTTCAGCGAAACATCCTGACGGATGGAAACATCTTTCAGGGAGATGTACCGGTCTTTGCCATTCTTAGCCAGATCAATCATGAATCTGAGTGCATAGCGGCCTTTGGTTGAGATTTTCACGTGTCAGCTCCTTAACGGTCTGCTTGTTCAATGGATTTGTTGAAGTCATTATAACAATTTCCCACTGAAAAGATAGGGTTTATTTCCCATAAATGCACTAGGAATACAGAAGTGTTGCTATTTTTTCATATCCTAGGGGATTTAAGGGTAATTTTTTTATGTTGAGAAGGAATAGAAAGATGGCAGCCTGACATCCAATAGCGTCAAGCTGGGTCGGGCAGGACGGTTTTCATCTGTTAACCGTTGGCAATGGTTCAACCGTTGCGTACAGGTTCCGCTTCTGTTCAATTGCCAACGCTTTTTCCTGCCAGCTGTCTGCCAGACGGCGGTTTTTCTTTTGGTCAAGTTTCCCATCACGGTAAACGTCAGAGAGGTATTCCATGGCGGCGGTATTTCCGTTTTCCGCACTTTTCTTCAGCCATTGCAGTGCCTGGGCTTCTGTTGCACGGATGCCGCTCTTGGCAAGGGCTTCAGGTTGTTGGATATAAAGGATTGCCAGGTTGTATTGGGCAGAAACGTTGCCTTTCTGGGCTGCTGTCAGGAAATAGCGGGCAGCCTTGACCGGATCCATTTCTACACCCATGCCATCCAGGTAAGCCATGCCTAGGCTGTTGGCGGCTTTGACTGAACCGTTTTCTGAGGCAACCCTGAACCATTTGACAGCTATGCTGTAGTTCTGGGAAACACCATGTCCTGTCTGATAAAGTTGTGCCAGATTGTACATTGCCTGCACATTGCCCTGTGATGCGGCGGCTTCATACCACTTTTTGGCAGTTGCATAATCCTGGATGACGCCATTGCCCTGGTCATAAAGATAGCCCAGGTTGTTCTGTGCTGGCGAATAGCCCTGTTCTGCGGCTTTCGTGTACCAGCTGGCGGCACGTGCTTCGTCCCGCTGCACACCCTGTCCCAGTTCATAAAGCTGCGCAAGGGCAGCCTGTGCCGGCGCATAACCCTGCTCTGCGGCTCGATAAAACCATTTTGCCGCTTCCGCCATGTCTTTCTTGCCACTTTTGGCTTCGCTGTAACGCTGCCCCATCACCAGTTGGGCCTTTGCGCTGCCGTTTTCAGCAGCCTTGCGGTACCAGCTGTTGGCTTGGGTTGGATTAGCGGTTATGCCAAGCCCTTTTTCATAGCAGTAGGCGACTTTATACTGGGCGTTTGGGATACCTGCCTTGGCAGCGCGTTGATACCAGGAAAAAGCTTCCTTGGGGTTTTTGGATGTGCCCAGTCCTTTTTCATAGTAGTAACCGGTATACAGCTGGGCAGAGATATGGTTCCGTTTCGCGGCTTCCAGATACCAGTCAAACGCTTTTTTCTGATCGGCTGTGACACCCAATCCCATACTGTACATGTTGCCCAGTGCCATCTGGGCATTCACGTCATGTTTTTCGGCATCAGCCATCAAGTAGGGAAGTGCTTCGGTATATTGTTTGTTTTTGTAAAGGCTGATTCCCGGGCTGTCAGTCTGTACATCTTGCTGCCCGGTTGACTGTATGGCGGGTTTTTCTTTCACATCAGCGGTATGGGCTGTCAATGGAGTGGATAGAACCATCAGCCCAGCAAGACTGTATGTCAGCAATGAACGGTTAAAGGATTCCATAAAATGATAGGATTAAAACTGTTACTGTAATAAGTTGTTTTGAAACAATATTCAGTCATATAAAAAGCCTGGCTGTCCTATAAACTGTCCTTATTGCCAAAAGCCATTGCCATCACCAAACCTTCGGTTCACGGCATTCCCCTGCACTCGCAAGTTTAACAAAGTTTGTTTACTTATCCCAAGGATGTATTTCCAATGGTGGTAATGCTTTCACAATCTTCATGGTTTCGAGGCTGACGGTGATGATACGCAAGACCAATGACAGTGGATATCGTGGGTCTCCCAGTTCTTCAGCATAATCATTAAAGTCATTGACGATACCACTGGCTTTATCCACCCGGTAATCAGCCCGTTCCAGTATCCAGTCCAGGGCTGACCGTTTGTTGACGATATATTCCTGGGCTTCAAGTGGGATATTGTCAATCGTGATGTTGCTGTTATAGAAGATTCTGGTTTTATCTTTGCCAGCATTGCCGGTCTTGCCGGGAATCTTGCCGTATTTCATCTTGGATACCCTAAACTTGTTCATGTCATTCGGGTCTTTGATGTCAACGGTTGCGCCTTGATATTCAGGCACAGATTCATAGTTTACATGCAGGTCTGCCAGTTTCCGACCGGCATCACTGAAGGCTTTGAACTGCTCATAGGTGGCAACCCTTGGGATGCGGGGCAGTTCTTTCATCAGATTGTTTGCATACTTCTTGCGGTAATCTTCTGAATGCAGGATGCCATAGATGTAATAGAACAGGTCATCTACTGTGATGTCATTGCCATGGCTGGGGTAGGCCTGTCTGAAATGTGCCAAGGCTTCAGGAGAAATACCATCTTTTCTGCCCATAGCCTGTTCACCGGCAAACAGGTCATCCTTCTGCTGTTCAGTGTTTGCAGTATAAATATAGCGGGGGAAACATTGGGCATCACCATTGAAATGTAAGTCAGCTAGCGCATTGGTCATAATGGCAATCTGCTCATCACCCTTTGTTCCTTGGTTAACAGCAATCACTAAGTTTTCAGAATCAGCTTTTGGGAATAGCTGAGGCATCTGGTAAATACTGTTGTTCCAGAACCTATCAAAATACAAATGTTGCTTTACAAAAGGACGATAGCTGGAAATATAACAATTTTTAGTATCGAAAGGAGATGTTAGTTTCTGATTCTCAATTCCTTTTTTCTGAGTAACATCCCATTTCATGGATTTAGGATTCAGGTCTGGCTCAAATGCAGAAAAAGATTGGGCTTCTTTTACCTGCTGATTATAGAAAGAGATGCTTCTTCCCATATTGGATTTTAGCCGTTTGGTAGAGCTGTTATAAACCCAAGCATCACGATTTGATTTAAGTCCACTTGAATATCCCTGTGAAAATATCGCCTGTTCGACAGTCTTCTTCCCATCCATCCGCATGAAATTGCTGTAAGAATCATCTCGCTGGTTCAGCCAGTCCCCGTGGCTGTCTGGGATAATGGTCTGCCAGTCCATATTGATGATGGAGCCATTGTCTTTGACCTGTGCCAGCTTTTCTTCAGCCGTCAGGTAATCATCCACCATATTGAAGTAGATTCTGCCCTGTTCGGTTGCGTCAGGATTCTTGACCAACAGCACAATGGCGACTGGGGCGCGGCTGCCACTGCCAAAAACCTTACCGCCTTCTTTCCTTGATTGTTCTCCAACCGTGCGTTGGTTCCCCTTCAGATGATAGACATAGATGCTGGAAAACTCTTCTGCCATGCATTTGCGCATGCCATTAGCACTGTTGGAATCAATCCAACCGGCATTGGTGACAAACCCGATGATGCCTTTGTCTCCGATACGGTCAGATGCCCAACGGTAGGCACGGATATAGGAATCGTAAAGACTATTCTTTAGAGTTGCATTGCTTTTCGCTACATAGGTTTCAGCCAATCGTTTATCCAGCTGTTCGTAATGCTCATTCTGGTTGTCATCATTCTGGCTTTCCTGTCCAACAGAATAAGGTGGGTTGCCGATGATGACCCGTATATCCTGTTCGTTCAGTCTTGCCAGGCGGGCATTGTTTTCTGCCAAGGTGGATTTGAAGAAATCGCTTTTCTGGTTATCGGCAAAGGTATCTGTCCAGACCATGATGTTGTTCGGTTTATAGTCGCTGTCTGGCATCAGGTCATGGTAGGCGGCTTCAACGTTCATGGCAGAAACGTAATAAGCCAATGGTACGATTTCATTGGCGTGCAGTTCGGATTCATATTTAGAGGCCAGTTTTTCTTTCGGGATAATCCGTTGCATCATCCGTGTCAGGAAAGTGCCTGTTCCTGTAAATGGGTCAAGGATATGGATGCCTTTGTCTGCAATGGATACGCCAAATTCCTGTTTCAGCAGGTCTGAGACCGATTGATTGATGAAATCGACAATCGGTTCAGGGGTAAAGACGATACCCAGTTTGTCTTGCGTCTTCGGAAAAGCGATTTTGAAGAATTTTTCAAACAGTTCCCGGACAACAATCTGTCTTTCAGCAAGGTTGGTGATGTTCTTCGCCCGGAATTTCACCGAATCATAGAAGTCTTTAAGCTGTTTGCTGGAAGACGCCATTTCTTTGCTGTCAAGGACATCCAACACGCTTGTCAGCGCTTTGGAAATCGGGTTCTGTTCAGTAAACGGGTATTCAGAGAACAGGGCATCCAAAACCGGTTTGGTGACAATGTGCTGTCCCAGCATCTCAAGGGCATCATCAGCACTTAAAGCATTATTGATGGTGGCTTTCAGTTCGGTATGGAAGGTTTCAAAGGCAGCAATCTGTTTGCCATTCTGTGGGTCGCTGACGATCTGTTTCAGGTGCTTGATCTGTTCCTGACAGAGCGTACCGACATCTGCTGCCCATTCTTCCCATTCCCTGACATTGCCCACTTTTTTGACGATACGGGCTTTCAGTTCTTCTTCAAGGATATGGTCATGGCTGAATGTCAGTTCTCCCTGAACAAATCCGGGGGTTGCTTTCTTTTGGGTCTTTTGTGGCTTTTTGCCTTTGATGCCGCTTCCGCTGGATTTTCTGGATTTTTTCTTGATTTCTTCTGTCAGGCTGATGACTTCAATTTTGTCTGTGTCGATTTTTTTGAGTTGTCCATCGACAATAGCCCCAAATTCAGGGTCAATGGAACGCAAGGCCTTGAGTACCTGCCAGACGGTATCAAATTCCCGGTTGTTGTTCAGTACCAAATCGGCTTCAACCTGTGGCGGCGTGACAATCGGGATGATGACGTAGCCCCGTTTTTTGTTGGTTTTGGGGGATGTCCGCATGACACGTCCCACAGTCTGGACAACATCCACCTGAGATTTTCGGGGTGACAGGAATACTACGGCATCCAAGGCCGGGACATCGACACCTTCAGACAGGCAACGGACATTGAACAGGATTTTGCATTGGTCATCTTCCGGTGTTGCCCGCAGCCAGTCCAGCAATGCGCCTTTTTCATTGGCGTTCATTGTCCCGTCAATATGACGGGTATCACAGTTCATGCCAAATTCTGCATGGAAAGCCGCTTCATCAATATTGCCGTTTTCTTCAATCAGCCGTTCACGGACTTTGTTTTTGTAGTCTTCAATGACCTGCTGGAAATGCTCTGCGAACTGTTTTGAGGCAACGCTGTCGCCTTTTTCTTTGGGATTGATGACCTGGGCAAAGCCAACTGCCCGTTTCATCTGCTGGAAGTCATCCCCCAAAGCGGCGTTGCCCTTCAAATCCTGTTTGGTCAATGCCCGCCAGGTGCCAATGATCTTGGCATAGTTGGAAATGCTGATACCGCCGTTCTGGGTGGCATCATAGGATAGGAGATCGCCAGCCACATCTTGGCTGATAGTCAGCACAATGACCTTGTAATCCACCAGGCTGCCCAGTGCCACAGCTTCCCGGAAGGTGATTTCATGCAGTGTCTTGCCGAAAACGGTTTCATCATCCATCGAATAGATGACCGCTTCACCGTCTTTTTCCTGTTGCTTGGCCGTTTTGCCATAAATCTTCGGGGTGGCTGTCATGTACAGCCGTTTCTTGGAACGGATGTAATTGTTGTCATGGATGCGGGTGAACTGGCTTTCTTCGCTGTCAACCGGTGCATTGAAATCGACAAGATAACCGCCGGCTGTCCGGTGGGCTTCATCACAGATGGCCAGCCCGATTTCTGGCAGTCCAAAGTCTTTCTGTGCCTGATGGACAACTTCAATGGACTGGTAGGTCGAAAAGATGACAGTCATTGAATCCTTATCAAGCAGGTCTTTATTAACCTTTTCAGCCAGTATCTTGGGGTCTGTGGTTGCCGGGTAGTTCAATTCAGTGACAGACAGCAGATTGTCTATGTCTGACAGGTCTGCCATACCCGTGCGTGAGTCTGAACAGACCGCATAGGCGTTGATGGGATACTGGCAGTTCTGTTTCCAGTCAGATAATGTCTGAGACAGCAATGAGAGGGAAGGGACAAGGAACATGACAAAACCGCCTTTCCCTTCGATTTCCTCCGCAAATTTCATGGAAGTGAAGGTTTTGCCGGTTCCGCAGGCCATAATCAGCTTGCCACGGTCTGCTTCTTCCAGTCCCTTAACCACGTCCCTGATGGCCGATACTTGATAGCCCCGTGGTTTTCTGGGGGCAATCAGTTTTACGTCATCTTCATTCTTGAGGTAAGCGGTCCAGTCAATGGCTGACCGTGCCAGCGTTTCCCTTGTCAGGATAGATACCGGCGGGAACGTGTTATGCAGTTCTGAAATGACGTTATCGCTCCATTTTTCATTGGTAGCAACGATATAACGCTGGGTGAAGTGTTTTTTACTGGATGCTGAGATGAAGGAATCAATCTCTGGTTTGGAAACGGATTGATGCTTCCCGTAAAACTTGCATTGGATGGCGGCATAGCCAGTGTTGTCTGCCAGCGTTGCGACCAAATCAATACCGATGTCTTTCGCATTGGCAGACAGTTCAGGATGGTTCTCTGCCCATTGCCTGAAACTTTCAATTTTGGAAAACAGTCCTTTGTAGGTGGGTTCTTTCTGGAAGTAGCTCTGGCAGAGGGTTTCGAACCGTGTGCCCTTGTTACGCTGGAATGAGCCGGTGAAGTTGGCGTGGTTTGAGGAAACCGTTTCAAGTTGGTTCAGCAGTTCTTCAAAAGCTTCAATGTTCTGCTCTTGAGAAGCGTCATTGGTCAGATTATTCTGTTCCGGTATTTGCGGGGGGGGGGAAA
>JBJEXA010000109.1:0-12440 GCA_051885335.1 Oxalobacter sp.
AAAGCTGCTGAATCCGGCTCCATTGACCCGCTGATTGGCAGATTTGAAGAAATCGACCGGACTATCCAGGTTCTCTGCCGGAGACGGAAGAACAACCCGTTACTGGTTGGGGAAGCCGGTGTTGGCAAGACCGCCATTGCCGAAGGCCTGGCACTCCGGATTGTCCGGAAAGAGATTCCGGAGGTCTTGCAGGATGCAGTCATTTATGCCCTTGATATGGGTGCCCTGCTCGCCGGTACGAAATTCCGAGGAGACTTCGAGGAACGCCTGAAATCAGTCTTGAAAGCATTGGCTGACAGCAAGCATGCCATCCTGTTCGTGGATGAAATCCATACTATCATCGGTGCCGGTTCAGCATCTGGGGGCACGATGGATGCCTCAAATTTGCTGAAACCTGTGTTGTCAAACGGTCAGCTGATGTGCATCGGTGCAACCACTTATGGCGAATTCCGCAACATCTTTGAAAAAGACCATGCGCTGGCAAGGCGTTTCCAGAAAATCGACATCAATGAACCCAGTATTGACCAGACGGTACAGATCCTGAAAGGGCTGAAACCCCGTTTTGAAGAACACCATAACGTCAAATATGCGACTGCTGCATTGCAGGCAGCAGCAGAATTGTCTGCCCGTTACATCAACGACCGCCATCTGCCGGACAAGGCCATTGATGTCATTGATGAAGCTGGTGCCGCGCAACGGATCATGCCGAAATCAAAGCAGAAAAAAGTCATCGGCAGGGCAGAAATCGAAGCCATTGTCTCCAAGATGGCACGCATCCCTCCGCAGACGGTCAGTCAGGATGACCGTAGCCGTCTGCTGACACTTGAACGTGACCTGAAAAGCTTGGTATTCGGTCAGGATGAGGCAATTGAAGCATTGGCTGCCAGTATCAAGATGGCACGTGCCGGTCTGGGCAAAGTGGATAAACCGATCGGCGCATTCCTGTTCTCTGGACCCACCGGCGTCGGCAAAACCGAAGTCGCCAGACAGATGGCTTTCCAGCTGGGGATTGAACTGATCCGCTTCGATATGTCGGAATATATGGAACGCCATGCTGTCAGCCGTCTAATTGGTGCACCTCCGGGTTATGTCGGTTTCGACCAAGGCGGTCTGCTGACCGAAGCCATCAACAAGAAGCCTCATGCTGTCCTGTTGCTAGACGAAATCGAAAAGGCGCATCCTGATGTCTTTAATATCCTGCTTCAGGTCATGGATCATGGCACACTGACCGACAACAACGGACGAAAAGCCGACTTTCGCAATATCATCATCATCATGACGACCAATGCAGGGGCGGAAACGCTTGAAAAAGCGACGATCGGTTTTACAGGATTGAAACAGCTCGGTGATGAAATGGATGAAATCCGACGGACATTCACGCCTGAATTCCGCAACCGCCTTGATGCCATTATCAGCTTCAAACCGTTGGATATGGATGTTATTCTCCGAGTGGTTGATAAATTCCTGTTACAACTTGAAGACCAGCTCAGTCTCAAGAAGGTGGAAGTCATCTTTACTGATAGACTTCGCAATATGCTGGCAAAGAAAGGTTTTGACCCGATGATGGGTGCCCGTCCGATGCTTCGCCTCATCCAAGACCTTGTCCGCAAGGCATTGGCAGATGAATTGCTGTTCGGACGACTGGTTGACGGAGGGAAAGTCACTGTGGATGTTGGAAACGGGGATGGTGTCTGTCTTGTCTTTGACGATGACAGCAAGACACCCGCAAAGATCGGCAGTCCAGCAGCCCGTACCCTCCATTAAAACTGGAAAACCGGCAGGCTCAGCTGCATCATCGCCAGCACTAACACGGTGGCGGTGTAGCCGATGCCTGCAACAGGATTTACCTGCCTGAAACGCCGCATCAGCCAACTGCCAATCTTGAACGACAGGATGACGGCAACCAGCATCACTGCCTTTTCAACGTAGGCAAACCAGGACAGGTCAAAACCATATTCCTGCCAGACAGTAACACCCATCCGGCAAATACCCAGGAAAATTCCCCAACCGGCAACTGGTAGCAGTCCAAACGACAGCAGTTTCCAGGAAACCACTTTCTGCAGATGAGCAAAAAAGTGCAGGAGCGCATACAGCACCAAAGCAACCGTACTGCCGCTTACAAATGCCATCAACAGCTTTGACCAGAAAAACGGCATCCCAGAGACGCCTATCCCATCCAGCACCCTGTTGGCATACTGGACAATCAGGCTGTTCTGGGGAGCCAGGGAACAAACGCCGATACCGGCAACACCCCACAGCAGCATGACAGCATCAGCATTGGAAACTGTACTGTCTGTCAATCCAAAAGTTTCATCCCAAGGTTTCCGGCTATCAACCTGGACAGCCTGCCGGTAACCGACACAACGCCCACACGCATGGCAGGCAGACATGCCGGTCATCTGCTGGATATTGACCAATGGTGCGCAATTGATGCGTTCTGCCCGCCCACGCCATGCTTTCCAAGCAGTCTTATCCACGGCAAAATACAGCATGGACAGGCGTGCCAGCAGACTGAAAAATCCATTTGCCGGACAGAGGTACATACACCAGATACGGCGACCTCTGCCATAGAGGAAACCACAGGCCAATGCCAGGCAGGTCGGTATCCCTAGGAAAAGCAGGGTTACTTGGAAATCACTCTGAACACCGGCAGACTGCCCGACTAGGACGGTCAGCACCAATACAGCACAGGACAGCCATTTCCACCGCATCCAGACCGGAATCGAGCCGTTCCTTCCTCTATGGCTGACTGTTTCTGTCAATGTGCCATCCGGACAGAATAATCCACACCAGAAGCGTCCCAAAAGCAGGATGGACAACACAATGCAAGGCCAGCCAATCCCCCAAAGCACTAATCTGGAAAAACGCTGGTGCAGGACATTTCCTGTCATTGCGGGAAGCACCAGCAACAGCAGATAGACAAAGACCATGCACCATTGGATAAACGCAATCATCCGTCCGTGGGACTTCAATGCCAGTCCCCAACGGGTTGTCCATCCAACAGGATGATCGTCAGCAGGTGGTTCCTGTATGAGTGGAACTGTTGATGACGATGCTTTTTTCTCAGCAGTTTTCATCCAAGGTCAGGTAAAGATTCTTGTCCTAGACGATGAACCCATGCAAAATAGAAGACAATAAGAGAAAAGCCGGACATCCGGGCTGTGCCATCGGCTTTCCAACTGGATAATGTAACAGGAAGATTATCACTATGCCAACACATACCATCACGCTACGCAATGGCATCGAAATGCCAACCCTGGGCCAGGGAACCTGGTTCATGGGCGAGTCCTTTTTTGAAAAGAAAAACGAAATAGCTGCCTTGCAGCATGGCATCGACATCGGTCTGACGCTGATTGACACAGCGGAGATGTACGGTAACGGCGGTGCGGAAAAGGTCGTCGGTGAAGCTATTGCAGGAAGACGTGACAAAATATTCCTTGTCAGCAAGGTTCTGCCAAATCATGCTAGCCTGCGTGGCACGGTCAGGGCTTTTGAAGACAGCCTGAAGCGCATGAAAACCGATTACCTGGATATGTATCTGCTGCATTGGCGTGGGGGCTATTCCTTGGAAGAAACCTTTGAGGCTTTGGAAAAACTGCGGAAAGAAGGCAAGATCCGTTCTTGGGGTGTCTCGAATTTTGATACTGATGACATGCAGGAAGCAGAAGAATATGACCCTGATGGCAACTGCTGCATCAACCAAGTGCTCTACAACCTCGGATCACGGGGTATTGAGTGGGATTTGATTCCTTGGCAGAAAAAACGCAATATTCCTGTGATGGCATATTCTCCGCTGTATCAGACCCGCCTGTTGAGATCGAGTGGCTTGGTGCGTATCGCACAGGAACTGTCCATCACACCTGCCCAGCTGGCACTGTCGTGGCTCCTGCATCAGGGAACCATTCCTATCCCAAAATCTTCCAACGCACAGCGTGTTGAGGAAAACCGCAAGGCATGGGATATCGAACTTTCCCAAGAGGTGCTCAATAAACTGGATCAGTTCTTTCCGCCACCAACCCATAAGATGCCGCTCGATATCCTTTGAGTGCCGTCAATCAAAGGGCAGCATCATCCAGTTGCCCTGTTGCAGCCATTTCGTGAATCAGGCGGATGATATCTACATCCGCCGCTTCCCACGCTGATTTCAGGAAACCATTGTATTTCGCTTCAGGCCCTTCATCCGATACGGTATTCTCATAGATGAACCGCACAAACAGCCGTTGATTGAACGGTTCCTCCAATGTCACGACCAAGGATGTCGATGGCATATCACCCTGTGCAGGAATATCGAAAACGATTTTCTCCATATGAGTACAGGTGACTTTATCCTGGAAACTGAATTTCCCATAATCCAATGAACGGTGATAGGTTCCCATCAGTTCAGTAACATCGCATTTTTCCAGATGCGGGATGAACAATGTCGGTTTCTGTATCCACATCAACAAACCTTTCCAGACCTGTTCCTTGGCAAGAATCTGTGCCTGTGGATGATCGAAATTGTTGATTTCAAGCAGATGTTCAAATTTCATAACTGTCCCTGTCAATCCTGGCTGTCTTTTATCATTTCAGCTGTCCACCATCAAAGGCGAAACCCTTGATGAATTCTGATGCCGGTAAACGCTTTGCCCCCGGTTTCTGCAAAGTCAGTATCCGAAGCGCGCCTTGACCACAGGCAACCACGACCCCAGAACCATCAATAGAAAGGATTTTTCCGGCAGGTTGACCGGAATCGATATCTTCTGCCCGTGCATCCCATATTTTCAGGGTAATGTCCCTGCATTCAGCTGTACAGCCAGGAAAGGGATTGAATGCCCGTATCCTGGCGGCGTTTTCCTTGGCGGAAAGTGTGAAATCCAGCGCAGCCTCATCGCGGTGGAGTTTCTTGGCATAAACCGCATACGCTTCATCCTGCGGTGTATAGGTTGCCGTGCCATCCACGATTTCCTGCAATGCCTTGACAATCAGGCCTCCCCCCATTCCTGCCAAACGGTCATGCAGGACTGCCGCTGTGTCTTCTTCTGTAATGGGTGTGGATGCCATCATCAGAACAGGGCCGGTATCCAATCCTTCCTCCATCTGCATGATGGCGACCCCGCTCTCGGCATCTCCTGCTTCAATCGCGCGTTGAATCGGTGCCGCGCCACGCCATCTTGGCAACAGGGACGCATGGATGTTCAGGCAGCCATTTACAGGTATTTCCAGAAAAGCCTTTGGCAGAATCAGACCATAAGCCACCACAACCATAACCTCTGGTTTGATGGTTTGGATACGGTCATAAACCTGTTGGGCTTCTTTGCCATACTTCCCGTCAAGACGGAGAGAAACCGGCTGTTCCACAGGAATATGATTGGCAACCGCCAGCTTCTTGACAGCTGAAGGCTGCAGCTTCATGCCGCGTCCTGCAGGGCGGTCAGGTTGGGTAAGTACCAAAGCAATCTGATGCCCTGCCTTAATCAGGGCATCCAATGCGGTTGCCGCAAATTCCGGTGTTCCTGCAAACACAATCCTCATCGTTTGCCTTTCTTCCTGTTCTTGGCGGCGCTGCCTTGCGCAGCTGCTGCCTTTTTGATTTCCCGTTCTTCTTTAAGAAGTTTGGTCTTGATCCGGTTCCGCTTCATCGGTGACAGATAATCCACAAAAACCGTCCCTTTCAGATGGTCAATCTCATGCTGGAGACAGACTGCCAGCAGTCCATCCCCTTCCAGCTCAAACCATTCGCCATGGATATCCTGAGCCTTGACTTTCACCTGTGCCGGCCGTTCGACATTCTCATAAATATGCGGTAGCGACAGGCATCCCTCTTCATACATTTTCTTTTCTTCACTGAGACTGACAATCTCAGGGTTGATGAGGACTTTCAGGCTGTCTTTCTTCTCAGACGTATCCACCACGATAATCCTACGGTGTACATTGACCTGAGGCGCAGCCAGACCGACTCCAGGTGCCTTGTACATGGTTTCTCCCATATCTTCCACCAACTGCTTCAACGCTTCATCGAAAACCTCAACCGGTTCAGAGGGTTTCATTAAACGCGGATCTGGATACCTTAGGATTGTCAGTTGTGCCATTTGCTCTTTCTGAATTCATCAAACCGTCATGATATGCTTGCCAGCAGCTTCTTTCCCATGCAGAATTTTCAGCGGGGACATCCATATACCGATGACAAGGGGAAAACCTGCTGACATGCGCCTGTTGAGGCAAGTTTAGCATAGTCCCCTCTGATGTTTCAGATTGAGGTGGCAGAGGCAATCCAACGCCATAGGATTCCATTGATAATTGAAAGACTGCTTTGAACAACGCTGTGTCCAACAACAATGATGAAGAACTCATCGCTTGGCTACGTCTGGTCCTGACACCCGGGATAGGCATACGCACTGCCCATAAGCTCCTGACCTCATTCGGCATGCCTCAGGAAATTTTCAACGCTTCTTACCATGCGCTGAAACAGAGTGTGTCGGAAAAACTGGCGGAACAGCTCCATGCCCCTGCATCGGACGATATCAAGGCACTGTCTGACAAGACTTTTGCATGGCTCTCTGGGCAGGGAAACAGGTTATTGACCCTAGCTGACAGCCGTTATCCGAAAAAACTGCTCCAGATTTCCGACCCGCCTTTGATGCTGTATGTCAAAGGGCGGCTTGACCTGCTTTCTGCAGATGCCATCGCCATTGTGGGAAGCCGTAACGCAACAGCACAAGGCTGTCTGGATGCCGAAAACTTCGCCAGTTCTTTAGGACATGCAGGATGGACAACTGTCTCTGGATTGGCATTGGGCATTGATGCTGCTGCCCATCGGGGAGGTTTGAAAAGCCCCGGCAGTACCATCGCTGTCATTGGCACCGGTGCAGATATCGTCTATCCCGCCCGCAACCATGCTTTGGCTCACCAGATTGCCGATGAAGGCTGCATCATCAGTGAGTTCCCATTGGGAACCAGCCCAATGCCCGCCAACTTTCCAAGACGCAACCGTATCATCAGCGGACTGGCTGATGGCATCCTTGTCGTCGAGGCCGCTGCACAATCGGGTTCACTGATCACTGCCAGGCTGGCCCTTGAACAGGGACGGGAGGTCTTTGCCATGCCCGGTTCCATCCACTCACCGTTGTCCCGTGGCTGTCATGCCCTGATACGTCAAGGGGCAAAACTGGTTGAGACGGCTGAAGACATCCTGCTTGAGCTGAAACAGCAGATTCCGGTTATCGGTGATCCGGTTCCTGAAATGCCCAAAGCAGAAACCCCATCCTCGGTCTCACCGCTATTGATGGATATGGGTTTCGGCCCAGTTGACATGGATACCCTTTGTCAACGACATGGAATGGATGCTGCCACACTCAGTGCGGAACTGCTGAACTTAGAACTGATGGGACAAGTGGAAAGTCTGCCAGGTGGATACTACCGCCGATTGGTGCCTTGACTGGAACAAGAGGGACAGCATCTTAAAAAGGTGGCAAGACATCCAAAATCCGGTATTTTCTTCCTGCTATTGCGCTGACGGCTTGCGGAGCCTGCCATGGAACTATTATTATTCTCCGCCAAGCTGTGCAGATTTCCTGCCTGTTTTAAATGATGTGAACCGTATTCTTTATGACCAAAACACTTATCATTGCAGAAAAACCTTCTGTTGCCAACGACATCGCCAAGAGTCTGGGTGGCTTCACCAAACAGGGGGACTACCTGGAGTCCGATGACTATGTACTGACATCTGCTGTCGGTCATTTGCTGGAAATCAAGGCGCCTGATGAGTATGAAGTCAAGCGTGGCAAATGGACTTTCAACCATCTACCGGTCATTCCACCTAAATTTGCTCT
Source organism: Oxalobacter sp. (assembly GCA_051885335.1). Lineage (GTDB taxonomy): Bacteria > Pseudomonadota > Gammaproteobacteria > Burkholderiales > Burkholderiaceae_D > Oxalobacter. The sequence continues at coordinate 7,809 of JBJEXA010000109.1, forward strand.
GGAGCCGATTGCAAAAACGGCACCGCGTCTGAAATTGCTGGCGAAACTGATCCGCCGCAAAGACATCACTGCATTGGTCAACGCCTGTGATGCAGGACGTGAAGGAGAACTGATTTTTCGTCTGATTGCGGAATACACCAAAGCCAAACAGCCGATTAAACGTCTCTGGCTCCAGTCCATGACACCAGCTGCCATCCGGGAAGGTTTCAAGCATCTGCGTACCGATGAGGAAATGCAGTCACTTGCCAAAGCTGCCCGCAGCCGGGCAGAAGCAGACTGGCTGGTCGGTATCAACGGTACCCGTGCGATGACAGCTTTCAATTCCCAGAACGGTGGGTTTTTCCTGACAACGGTCGGCAGGGTCCAGACCCCGACATTGTCCATTGTTGTGGAACGAGAAAAACAGATACGGAACTTTGTTCCCCGTGATTATTGGGAAGTCCACGCAACTTTCAGATGCGAAGAAGGTACTTATGATGGTCGTTGGCTGGATACCGCCTTCAAGAAAGAGGCTTCAGACCCTGAAAAACGGGCTGAACGTCTTTGGGATCGTGAAACGGCAGACAAGATCGTTGCCGCATGCATTGGCCAGCAAGGTATTGTCACGGAAGAATCCCGCCCAGCGACTTCCATGTCTCCAGCACTGTTTGACTTGACCAGCCTGCAACGTGAAGCCAATGCCCGTTTCGGCTTTTCAGCGAAACGGACGCTGGATACGGCACAGCGACTGTATGAACAGCATAAAGCCCTGACCTACCCAAGAACGGACTCCCGTCACCTGCCGGAAGACTATCTGCAGACCTGCTATCAAACCATGAATGCCTTGTGCGGTGATGAAACTTTCAAGCCATTTGCTGAACAGGTGCTATCCAATAAATGGATACGTCCTAACAAGCGCATTTTCGACAACCGGAAAATCTCTGACCACTTTGCAATCATCCCTACCCTGCAACCACTAAAGACCCAGCGAGAGGATGACAAAAAACTTTATGACCTGGTTGTCCGCCGTTTTCTTGCTGTGTTTTTCCCTGCGGCAGAATTTCAGGTAACCACCCGTTACACCGATGTGGCTGGCCATCGGTTCCGCAGTGATGGCAGGATTATGAAAAAATCTGGTTGGATGGCGGTCTATGGCAAAGAGGCTGCTTCTGCCAACAATACCAACGAACGTTCATTGGTCCCAGTCAAGGATAAAGAAAAGGTTTTGGCTGAACAGGTCTGGGCTGACAGCCTGGCGACAAAGCCACCGGCACGTTTTACGGAAGCGACCCTGCTTTCTGCCATGGAAGGTGCCGGCAAATTGGTGGATGATGACCTCCGTGAAGCCATGCAGGGCAAAGGGCTGGGTACTCCTGCAACCCGTGCCTCCATCATTGAAGGACTTTTGAAAGAATATCTGCAACGGGAAGGCAAGGAACTCATTCCGACACCGAAAGCTTTCCAGCTGATGACCCTGCTCAATGGCCTGGGCATCCAAGAACTGACAATGCCAGAACTGACCGGTGAATGGGAATTCCAGCTTGCTCAGATGGAAAAAGGCAATCTAAGCCGTGAAGAATTCATGCAGCATATCGCTTCGATGACAGAAGACATCGTCAACCAGGCAAAAGGTTACGATGGCGATACGGTTCCTGGTGACTATGCTGTTCTGAAAACACCATGTCCGCAATGTGGCGGACAAGTTCAGGAAAATTACCGCCGTTTCGCCTGTACGAAATGCAGTTTTTCCATCACAAAAACACCAGGTGCCCGTATGTTCTCAATCCCGGAAGTTGAAGAACTGCTGGCAAAACGTCAGATTGGTCCTCTGCAAGGATTCCGTGCCAAGACAGGATTCCCTTTTTCTGCAATCCTGAAAATCACGGAGAATACTGAAACCGGAGAACTTCAGATGGCTTTTGATTTCGGTCAGCCAAAGGAAGAAGAAACCGAAGCACCAGATTTCACTGACAAGACACCGGTCGGCACCTGTCCGAAATGCAAAGGCAACATCTATGACACTGGTAATGCCTATCTCTGTGAACATGCTGTTGGCAAAGATAAATCCTGTACCTTCAGGAGTGGACGTATCATCCTGCAGCAGGAAATCGCGCCAGAACAGATGTCAAAACTGCTGTCAGAAGGCAAGACCGACCTGTTGACCGGTTTCATTTCAAATCGGACAAACCGACCATTCAAAGCTTACCTGGAACTCGGGCATGGTGGGAAAATCAACTTCAAGTTTGAAGAGTCAACGGGTAAAGCCACGAACCGGAAAAGTGCTGCTGCGGCAACAGGCTCAACTGCAAAAAGAGCAACCAAGAAAAGCACTGGCACAACAGCCAAAACAACGGCTTCAAAATAACCCCCAAGGTCAACAGGAGGCTTCCCGCCTCCTGTCATCAGACCATCATCTGACCAAGGGAAAGGCAGATGCCAACCGCCAAGGGAATTGAAAAATTGTCATCCAGATGAATCCGGTTCTCATAGGCTTCCGCCAATGCCGCCACCACCACACCGATTCCCCCTGAAATCAGGAACAATAAGGTCTGTGCATAACTGAAAAAGAAAAACAGGACAATCGCAAAGCCTGCCACACAGAAAGCAAGGCTGCCCTCCAGGCTTTTCGTCCCTGCATTGATGGGATGACGTCCAAAACGACGGCCAATCAGTGCTGCAACTGTATCACCAATCAGCATCACGGCAAACCCGGTCATGGCAATGACTGTCGAAAACAGCACAGCACACATCAAAGCCGCACCAATCAGATAAGGAGCCCCGCTCAGGCGGAAATCCGCCTGTTTTTCCTTCTCCCGAAGCATCCGGTTGAACAATACGCCATAAGTCATGGTGAACAGTTTCCACCCCTTATGATTGCCATATTCAGTGATGCAGCATCCAACCAGCAGCACGGCAAACAATACGATATTCACCAGACGGGGCAGAAATCCCATGGCAACAACCATCCACAGAGAACTGAGATGGATACCCTTTCTCAAGACTTCCTGTGTGTAAGAAATCTGGCTGCTCATGAACGGACTGATGACGGTTTGTCAGAAACCGGTTTTTCCTGCCTGTCAACGGACTTGCCTTCTAATCCATCCTTTGAACCTGCTGTCTGGGATTCCCCTTTCGCTGGTATATCGGACACTCCTGCCCATTGCAGGATTTTCTGGGTCGCTTCTTCCAGACCGACGCGCTTGACGGAAGAGAAAAGCTGTACCGTGAACGGGAAAGGCTGTCCCTGTGTATCCACATAACTGTTGAAAACCGTCTGTGTCAACCGAAGCGACTTGGCTGCCTCACTTCGGCTTAACTTGTCAGACTTGGTCAACAGACAATGAATCGGCTTGCCCGTTGCGGCAAACCATTCCACCAACTCGGTATCCAATTTCTGGAATGGATGGCGGGAATCCATCATCAACACCACCCCCTTGAGCTGGGAACGCTGCATCAAATAATCACCCAGCAGTTTGTTCCAATGGTCTTTGGAAGCATGTGGAACCTGTGCATAGCCGTATCCAGGCAAATCCACCAGGAACATCTCGATCTTGGAGACATCGGTTGGATCCTTGCGATGCTGCGCTGGATGCGCCCCGCCAACCGAAAAGAAATTCAGGAACTGGGTTCTGCCAGGTGTTTTTGAGGCATAAGCCAATCCTTTCTGGTTGCACAGAATATTGATTGCAGAAGATTTCCCAGCGTTGGAACGCCCGACAAAAGCAATCTCCGGAACATCCAGCTTGGGAAGTTCACGCAAATGGTTGGCGGTCGTAAAAAAACGGGCTTGCCAGAGCTTGGACATAGATTCTCCCGTATTGGTTCAACAGAGATTCCCCACCATCCTATAAACAGGTTATGGTTCCATCAAGAGACAAGCGTTTCCAGTGCAAAAATATCCTCTGGTGTCTCACGCCTGCGGATCAAGTGGACTGCATTCCCATCCACCAGCACTTCTGCTGCACGTCCACGGGTATTGTAATTGGAAGCCATCGACATGCCATAAGCGCCTGCACTCATGAACGCCAACAGGTCACCTTCCTTAATGGCAAGCTCACGGTCTTTTGCCAACCAGTCGCCCGACTCACAGATAGGACCGACAATCTCATAAGTCTTTGCCGGTGAGATGCGCTTGATGACAGGTTTGACGCCATGATAGGCCTCATAAAGGGAAGGACGCATCAAATCGTTCATTCCCGCATCGACAACTGCAAAATGCTTGCCAGAATTGGTTTTCAGATACTGTAACTGCCCCAACAGAATACCGGCGTTGCCAGAAATGGAACGGCCGGGTTCAAACATCACCGTTACCTGGCGGTCAGGGCAATATGCTTTCTGCCATTCTCTGATTCTGGCAAACACACGGGACAAATAGTCAGGCACCGCAACCGGCTGTTCATGGTCATAGGTGATACCGATACCGCCGCCAATATCAATATGGCTCAGCTTGATACCCTTTTCCGACAGCTGGTTGACCAAGTTGATGACCTTATCCAATGCTTCAAGCAATGGCGCATCATCCAGCAGCTGGGAACCGATATGGCAGTCGATGCCGATGACCTCAACATTTTCCAAAGCAGCCGCTTCAGCATAGGTTGACAGGACTTCTTCAAAAGGAATTCCGAATTTATTCTTCTTCAATCCCGTTGAAAT
>JBJEXA010000110.1:0-2881 GCA_051885335.1 Oxalobacter sp.
AGGCTGTCGAGGCACGGTGTTCCAGTCCACCGTAACCGTTGCCGACCGCCATCACAAGAAACACATAACGGTCAACCGGAGAGCGTTTTGAGTCAGGCTCAAAAAAGGCGATTTCTGTCTCGCAAATAGCTTTCAGGTCTTTTTCAAGCCGTGTCATATCCAGGTTCGGGACATGACCTGTCACGGCGATTTCATGCAGGATGCCATGCGCCTCAAACTGTCCCAAAGCAAATGTGCCCAGCTCAATCGGCGAATCAATCAGTTCATCATAGTTGGATGCCTGGTAAGTTCCGAATCCATAACGTTCTGCCTCTAATTCCGGCAGGGCGGTTATGACTCGCCAGCTGTCATACCGCTCACCGAAGGGCCGTTTAATGTCAAGAATTAAGGGTTGATTCTCATTGCCCTGTACCTCGAGGAAAACACTGGAACCGTTGAAAAAACCGTGCGTCTGGTCCAGATGAGCTGTCCGGACAGAAAGATCCCAAGCATAGACATCGTAACTGATGGTCAGCGCGCCATTGCATGGCGCTGCCTGCCAATGATTCTTGTCCTGTTTTGTCAGTGGAACCGGCTGTCCATCAGAAACGGCATCCATCTGGATGATGTTCCGTGAAAACTCACGGATCATATAACTGCCTGGAATCCAAGTCGGCAGACGGAAGCACTGACCTTTGGGATCAGGTTCCGACACAGTCAGATCAACATGGAATAGATGACCATTGGGGTCAAGTGGCTCAATGGCATAACGGATAAGCTGAGTCATCTTGGTTTTTCCTGTTCAGTTCAAGCATCGGAAATATCAGCGCAGCATCGGGGCAAGCCATTTGGAAAGCACTTCCTTGGAAACACCCCGGCGTGATGCCATGTCTTCCACCTGATCCTCACCGATCCTGCCAATGGTGAAGTATTTTGCATCAGGATGGGCGAAGTAGAAGCCGATGATGGAAGCCGTTGGCAGCATCGCATAATTTTCGGTTAGCGTCATCCCGATCTTGTCTGCTTGCAGCAGTTTGTAGATATCGCCTTTCACCGTATGTTCCGGACAGGTTGGATAGCCAGGTGCAGGACGGATACCACGGTATGGCATCTTCTGGAGTTCCTGATGATTGAATTTTTCATCCGATGAGTAACCCCATAAATCCCGACGGACAAGTTCATGCATATATTCGGATAATGCTTCAACTAAGCGGTCTGCGACAGCTTTCAGCATAATGCTGTTGTAATCGTCATTTTCCTTGTCATAGATATCCAGCCATTTCTCAATGCCAACCCCAGCCGTGACAGCGAATATCCCCAGATAGTCAGGGATGCCTTTCGGTGCAATGAAATCCGCCAAAGACTGGTTGGGGCGCTGGACACCGTCAATCACCGGTTTCTCATCCTGCTGCCGGACACAGTAATATGTGAATGCCACTTCAGAACGGGTTTCATCGGTGTAGATTTCAATATCATCATCTCCGGTCCGGTTGGCAGGCATCAGAGCTATTGAAGCGTTAGCAGTCAGTGTCTGTGCCTTGATCAGACGGTCAAGCATCGCTTTACCGTCTGCAAACACCTTGCGAGCCTGTTCCCCATATTCCGGGTCATCCAGCAAGGCAGGATAAGAGCCAGGTAGATCCCATACACGGAAGAAAGGTGCCCAGTCAATATAGCCTGACAGCATTTCAAGGCTGATATTGCGCAGGAAACGCTGTCCCAAGTAAACTGGTTTTTTCGGTGCCTTATCGCCTTCAAAAGATAGGACAGGATGGTTTGCCCGTGCTTCGTTGATGCTCAGCATCTTGCGGGATTTTTTGTTCGCATGTAGTTCCCGCACACGTTCATAATCTTCCTTCACAGATTGGATATAGGCATCCCGGGTGTTTTCAGACAGCAACTGCTGGATGATAGTCACTGTACGAGAGGCATCAGTGGCATGGACAACTGGACCTTCATAATTCGGGGCGATCTTGATGGCGGTATGCGTTTTACTGGTGGTGGCACCGCCAACAAACAACGGAATCTGATGGCAGCGGCAGTATTCATTGCGCTGCATCTCACAGGCAACATGCGTCATCTCTTCCAGAGAAGGCGTAATCAGGCCAGAAAGTCCGATAGCATCTGCCCGCACTTCCTCAGCTTTCGCCAGAATTTCTTCGCAGGGTACCATGACCCCCATGTTCACTACATCGAAATTGTTGCATTGCAGGACAACTGCCACAATATTCTTGCCGATGTCATGGACATCACCTTTCACCGTTGCGATGATGATCTTGCCCTTGGACTGGGTATTGCCGCTGGCGCGCTTATGTTCCTCAATATGCGGGACCAGATAAGCCACCGCCTGTTTCATCACACGGGCGGATTTCACCACCTGTGGCAGGAACATCTTGCCTTGGCCGAACAGGTCACCGACAGCATTCATGCCTGCCATCAGTGGTCCTTCAATCACTTCAATCGGTTCACCGCCCCGATCAGTCACATTCTGCAACGCCTCAGCGGTATCTTCCGTGATGAAATCGGTCAGACCATGGACAAAAGCGTAAGTCAGGCGTTTCTCGACAGATTCCTCGCGCCATTTCAGCTGATCGCTTTCTTTCTTCGCGCCTGACTGGAATTCATGGGCGACATCCAGCAGACGGTCTGTTGCATCAGGACGGCGGTTCAACACCACATCCTCGACCCGTTCACGCAGATTCTCAGGGATTTCGTCATAAACCCCGATCATTCCGGCATTCACGATTCCCATCGTCATCCCGGCTGCAATCGCATGGTACAGGAAGACCGTATGGATGGCTTCACGAGCAGGATTGTTGCCACGCAGTGAGAAACTGACATTCGAAACCCCGCCGCTGATTTTCGCATAAGGCAGGTTCTCCTTGATCCAGCGGGTTGCCTC
>JBJEXA010000111.1:0-2881 GCA_051885335.1 Oxalobacter sp.
ACTTCAATGCGATACCGTTACTCTGGACAGCTGCCAGGCAGAGATCCGGGGTTTTCTGGGCATCCGGCACATAACGCATCCCTTTGCGGTTCTGTTTGACAGCAGCCAGACAGACCTCAGGCGTTTTCAAAGCTTCCGGCACATAGCGCAAAGCCCTGCCATTGCTTGTCACAGCAGACAGGCAAAGTTCAGGCGTTTTGCAAGCCTCTGGAATATACTCCAAGACAGATCCATCATTTTTCACCGCAGCCGCATAGATCTCAGGCGTTCTCAGAGACTCAGGGACATCAATCATCGCCCAGGCACTCTTCGAGACAGCCGCCATGCAGATTTCAGGAGAACGCAGGGCTTCTGGAATGTCCTTCAACACCATGCCATTATGTTCAACTGCAGCAATGGCAACATCATGGGATCTGAACTTCTGGGGAATATGCCGCAATGCCCAACTGTATTGCCGGACGGCCTCAAGACAGATTTCGTGGGTCAGCACCGTTTCGGGAACCTGCGTCAGCATATACCCGTTCTGACGGACTCCCGCCAGGCAGACCTCTTCTGTCCGCAAAGCAACAGGGACATGTTTCAGGGTGAACCCCCGCTTCTGCAAAGCCGCCAGGCACAGTTCCTGGGTCCACAGGGATTCAGGCACATACCGCAGCAGGGAAACATTATCCTGGATGGCGGCGATACAGACTTCGGTTGTCTTGAATGCATCCGGTACATAACGCAATGCCGCACATTTATTCCGGACTGCAGCCAGGCAGATTTCTTCCGTTTTCTTGGATTCAGGAACATTCTCAAGCAAAAGCCCACTCTTACTGACAGCCGCCAGGCAGATATCATCCGTCTTCTCAGCATCAGGAAGGCTTCTGAATATCGGTGCGGCACTTTTTACGGCCGCACGGAAAATATCGCTGGTCCTCAGTACTTCAGGCACATATTCCAGTGCATAACCATCATTTTCAACCGCTGCCAGGCAGATGGCAGACGTTCTCAGCATCACAGGGACATATTTCAGCATGGCACCTGCATGACGCACCGCTGTCATACAGACATCCAATGTTTTCAGTGCTTCAGGAACCTCAGTAAAGGCATTGGGATCATGCGCCATGGCTACACGACAGATTTCAGCAGTCCGTAACCGTTCCGGCACATAAGTCAGCGTCCAGCCATCATGCTGAACAGCGTACATACAAAGCTCAGATGTCCTCAACATCTCAGGCACATACTGCAATGCGACGCTCCATTGCATCACTGCCGTCCGGCAGACTTCAGGGCTTTTCACCGATTCCGGCGCAAACTGCAAGGCAATCCCCCAGTTTTTCACTGCAGCATGGCAGATTTCTTCCGTCATAAACGCAGAAGGGACATTTCTCAGTTCCTTTCCGTCCGCAGCGACTTTCTTCAACCAGTCTTCGTAGGTTTCTTCCATGGCTCTTTTTGCTTCCTTTTTCGCATGCAGCCTATTACGCTGTTTGATAAAGCATCTTTGCAATCCATTGGACCAGGATTGATTCTACCATCAGTGGTTTGACTATTGGAAAATCCAAGAATCCCCTTAACACATCTTCCCCTCATTAAAACCACACGGTTACCCGGTTTTGCAATGTACCAGGATGCTCCGTAAAACCCAGTCCTTCAGGGCGGGGATATAAGGATCTGTTGTGTTAAAATTCCTCCTGGCGGTAGAGCGTACCATGTCAGTCTGTGGAGAGTCCGTGAGACCTGGGGGAATATGAGGCAAAAACCAAGCGCTGAATCCTCTGGGCAGTCTCGATGAAGCAGGAGCCCGCCGAGAGGTTGCAACTGCAACCCGGCAGGAATTTCCAGCATTCATGCTGGGGAAGACGTCAAAATAAAGAAAGCGATTGCCAATCATGCCGCCTATCTTCGGGAAACTTAGCCTGCAACACCATGAGAAATACTGTCATCCTCACTTCTGATGCCTGTCTTGGACATGAACCGGGTTACGACCATCCAGAATGTCCTGAACGTCTGATTGCTGTCCGGGACGCCCTGGTCACCCCTGAGTTTGAAGACCTTGTCTGGAAACATGCTCCCTTGGGCACCCGTGAGCAGCTGCTGCTGGTGCATACCCCGGCATATGTCCACCGCATTGAATCCCTGAAAAAGACTTTCGGCAGGGTTCCGCTGGATGGTGGCGACACCATCATGATGTCCGGCACCTGGGATTGTGTGATGAGCTGCGTCGGTGCCGCCTGCATGGGTGTTGACATGGTTATGAAAGGCAAGGCAGACAACATTTTCTGTGCGACCCGACCCTGCGGGCATCATGCGGAACCTGACCGGGCGATGGGTTTCTGTGTTTTCAACCACGCCGCCATCGGTGCGGCATGGGCTGTCCACAAATATCCGGACAGCATCAAGAAAGTCGCCACCATTGACTTTGATGTCCACCATGGCAATGGCACGCAGGATGCGTTCTACCACCGCCCTGAAATGCTGTACTGCTCAACCCACCAGTCACCGTTTTATCCAGGGACTGGCGCAAAATATGAAACCGGCATTGACCATAACATCGTGAACGTGCCCATGTCCCGTGGTGCTGACTCCAAGAAATTCCGCAATGCCATGCGGTACGAAATCCTGCCTGCGGTCAAGCGGTTCAACCCTGACCTTATTTTCATCTCCGCCGGTTTCGATTCGCATTACAAGGACATGCTGGGCGGTTTCCAGTTCACAGACGATGATTTTTACTGGGTCACCCAGGAAATCATGAAAATCGCAGATGAATGCTGCGACGGCAGGATTGTTTCTGTCCTTGAAGGCGGCTATGGCCTTGAAGGGCTTGCCTCAGGCGTAGCTGCCCATGTCCGGGCATTATGGGGAAGATGAAAGGAACGCTGTGATGCGCCGTATCATC
>JBJEXA010000112.1:0-12360 GCA_051885335.1 Oxalobacter sp.
GTTTCTATCCTGAAGACTCTGGAAAAATTCGGTTTTGAATGGGATGGGCCGGTTGTCTATCAGTCGCAGCGGACTGCCATCTACCAGGATTATTTCAACATTCTGAAAAAACGGAAGGCTGTCTATGGGTGCGCCTGCAGCCGTAAAGAATTGGTGGGGAATCCGAAAAGCATTGATGGTGCCCCGCTGTATCTGGGAAAGTGCCGTCAAGGCATTCCAGACGGTAAGGAGGTCCGGTCATGGCGACTTCGGGTGTCTGATGATGCCATTACTTTTGAAGACAGGATACAAGGCGTCCAGTCACAGCATCTGTTGCAGGATGTCGGTGATTTTGTCGTGCTGCGTGCTGATGGTCTTTTTGCCTATCAGTTTGCTGTTGTTGTGGACGATATTGAACAAGGCATCACCGACATCATCCGTGGCGCAGACCTGTTAGATTCAACACCTCGACAGATCTGGCTTTACCGATGCCTTGACCAGATACCGCCGAGTTACGCGCATCTGCCGCTTGCTGTCAACCGCCACCAGGAAAAACTCTCAAAACAGACTCATGCCTCTCCCATTGCAGGCCGTGATCCAATGCCGCTGCTTAAATCAGTTCTGTCTTTCCTTGGCATACCCATAACCGAAGACGTGGCTTCATTGGCAGATTTCTGGAAACATGCTGTTTTATTATGGAATATCAATAAAATTTATAAAAAACAAAAAATTGAAAGCATTATATAAAGTTGATTATCATATGTTAATCTGATTCAAATATGAGAATATGTTAGAATGGCCACTTGTATAAAGGCTTTCTGTTTATGATGTTCTCAAGTAACAAAATCGATTTTCCCTTTATCTGTATCTCAGGTTAAAGCAATAATTTATTGAACAATCAGGAGAATAGTTATGTTAGTCAAAGACAAGGAAGGTATGAAGACCATCCTTCAGGAAAGCAAGACTGTTGCCATTGTCGGTTTTTCCACCAATGAGGAAAAAGGAGCGCACTATGTGCCAAAATTCCTCAAGGCACATGGTTACCGGATTGTTCCGGTCAATCCGAAAATCACGGAAGGACTTGGTGAAAAAGCCTATGCATCATTGAAAGACATTCCTTTCAAAGTTGATGTCGTGGACTGTTTCCGGAAACCGGAAGCTATGCCGGAAATCGCACGTGAAGCTGTTGAAATCGGTGCCAAAGTTTTGTGGATGCAGAAGGGCATCACCAATGAAGAGGCATCAAAAACCGCAGATCAGGCTGGCCTGAAAGTGGTTGACAACCATTGCATGTTTGAAATGTACAAAGAACTTCTGGGTGAGTGATTTTTCTGGGGCATGATGTTTCCTGCAACAGCTAAAGACCAGCACCAGACCCTGTTTCGTTGGGAAGAACATGCAACACGTTATGTCTTCTTGGTGTTGGGTATTGCTGTTTCTGTCTGGGCGGTCCTGGTTCCTTTTGCCAAGGCAAGGCTTCAAGTCAATGATGCGGAGCTGGGTGGGCTGCTTCTGCTGATCGGGACTGGTGCCTTGTTTTCCATGCTATGGGCAGGCTGGCTGACAAACCGGTTTGGCTGCCGGAAAACCCTGTGTTTCTCGACAACCGTATTCCTGGTTTCGCTGACCATCCTTGCCTGTGCATCAGATGTTTTCCTTTTTGCAGCGACGCTGTTTATTTTCGGCGTGTCTTCCGGTATTGTTGATATTGCCATGAATATCCAGGCCTCATTGGTTGAGAAACAGCATGGCAAAAGGCTGATGTCCGGTTTCCATGGCATGTACAGTGTTGGTGGCTTCCTGGGGGCGCTCATGGTCTCCCTGCTACTGAAAACAGGTCTTTCCATTCTGTCTGCCACTGCGCTGCTGGCTGCGTTGATGGCTGTCGGACTTGTTCTGGTATGCCAGCGGCATCTCTATCCTTTTGGCATTCAAGAAGAAAAGGCGGCTTTTGCCATCAAGCCAAAAGGCATCATCCTTTTTCTGGGGATTCTCTGCGGTATTTTCTATCTGTGTGATGGCGTTGTCTTGGATTGGGGGGCATTGCTGATGATGTCAAAAGGCAGTCCGGCTGAAATGGCAGGATTGGCATTTTCCATGTTCTCCGTTGCCATTGCCATTGGCAGATTGGTTGGTGACCGGTTGATTGAAAGGTTGGGTATTGGAAAAGTCATCCTGGCAAGCGGTGCTGTCGCTGCGTTGGGATTCGCCATCATCCTGGGAACATCCAATACCATGTTGACAATGGCAGGCTTCTGCATAACCGGTCTGGGCGCTTCAAACCTGATTCCCATCCTGTTTTCGTACGTTTCCCAGCAAAAGGTCCTGCCTGTCAGCCATGCAATATCCACGGTGACAACCATTGGTTATCTTGGGTTGATGGCTGGCCCACCTGCCATGGGCTATATTGCACACCAATACGGTCTCTATGCTGTTTTCGGTACGGTAGCATTTCTTGTTGTGCTGGGTGCTGTTGGGGCCAGGAAAGCATTGCATTGATTAACCGGGAACTGACACCTACAATATCGCCATGCCTACCATCATATCCATTGATACTTCTTCAGACATTGCATCGGTTGCCGTTTTGCACAACGGGAATATCCGTACAGCCTCACATGAAGGGTTCTCAACCCATTCCATGTCTGTCCTGCCGATGCTGGCATCCCTGCTTGAAGTCGAAAAACTGACATTGCAGGATTGCGATGCCATCGCCTTTGGCTGTGGTCCTGGCTCATTCACAGGGTTGAGGACAGCCTGCGGCGTTGTCCAAGGCATCGCTTTCGGTCTCAGACTGCCGGTCATTCCAGTCACCACATTGGAAGCCATGGCAGAATCCTGCCGGCAGAAAGCAGGTTCTACACATATCCTGCCATTGCTGGATGCCCGGATGCATGAAATCTACTGGGCCGAATATGTCTATGAAAACGATGGATGGCAAATCGTTGTTGAACCGCAATTGTCTGCTATTTCCGATATCCATCCAAAGAAAGATGGCAGTATCTTCTGTGGTAACGGGCTGACAGCCTACCCAGAAGATCTGAAAAACATCGTTGCCGGTTCCAAACAGATACCAGACATTTTCCCGGATGCCGCATCCATTGCTTCCTTGGCGGCTGTCCGGTTCAGCCAAGGTGATATCATTCCAGTTGAACAAGTCCAGCCGCTGTACCTGCGCAATAAAGTCGCATTGAAAACTGTGGAACGCATGGCATTGAAAGAGCAGAACCATGCCTGATAATATGCTTCATCCAACCCTTGGCAATGCCGGACTGAATGATGACCGTGATCTTGTTTTCTCACCCATGCAGCTGAAAGACCTGCATGATGTTTATTACATCGAGCAGGAAGTTTTTCCCTATCACTGGACGTACCGCAATTTTGAAAGTTCGATTGCCACCGAGAACCAGGGTATTGTCCTTAGGAACAGCGAAGGAATACTGATTGGCTATTTCATTGCCTTGGACATTGTTGATGAGATGGAACTTTTGAAAATCGCAGTCGGCAAAACATTCCAAGGCAAAGGTTATGGCCGTATATTGATGGATAAGGTGCTTGAACTCGCCCGTCTGTTGGAGATGGAATCGGTTTTCCTTGAAGTCCGTGAATCCAATGCGCCAGCCATCGGGCTTTATAAGGCAACTGGATTCAAGACAGTCGGCATCCGTCCAGGGTACTATGTTCAGCCAAAGGAAGATGCGCTTTTGATGAAACTGAAACTATGAAAACGCTGGACAATGCTACACGTTTGGCCTATCTGAAAGAAATGGGCATCACGCTCTGGTCACGGAGAACCATTCCTGCAGATGATGCCGTTCCAGAAACGTTGCCATCGACTGAGCCAGAAGATCAGGCATTTCGTCCAGTTGCGTCTTCACCCGAAGCAGTCAGTCCAGTCTCCTTTATTCAAGTAGATGAAACGGTTCCAGCAGCTGTTCCTGATACAGTTGCATGGGAACAGCTGCTGGAGGAAATCAACCATTGCCAGAATTGCCATCTCTGCCAGACCCGCAACAAGATTGTCCCTGGCGTCGGAGACAGGTCAGCCGATTGGCTGTTTGTTGGTGAAGGTCCTGGCTACTTTGAAGACCAGCAAGGAGAACCTTTCGTCGGACGTTCCGGTAAACTGCTGGATAATATGCTGGCAGGAATGCTGCTGAAACGTGGTACCAATGTCTATATCGCCAATATCGTCAAATGCCGGGCGAGCGAGGCAGGGAAAGACCGTCAGCCGACAGAAGAAGAAAGTGCCATCTGTATGCCTTTCCTGGAACGTCAGATTGCACTGATCAATCCCAAAATCATTGTTGCATTGGGAAAAACAGCCGCAACTGCCCTGCTGAATACCAGCCGCGAAAATTCACTGTCATCCATGCGGCGGAAGATCCATTACTACCAGAGTGGTGAACGGCAGATTCCACTTGTCATCACTTACCACCCGTCTTACCTGCTGCGGACACCGCAGGGCAAACAGCAGGCGTGGGAAGACCTCTGCATGGCAATGGAAACGCTTGAAAGCAGCAATATCTGAAGAAACAACAACCAGTTATCAATGGCGCTTTTCTTCACCGATCAGATGCAAGGAATCCTGAATCTGCTGGTTACGATGATGCCACAGCATGACGAGCAGCATCACTGAAGCGACAAGACTGCCGAAAATCACAATCACCGCATTCACAGAGAGATCCAGAGAAACCAGCAGGGAATAAACCCCAAGCATCGTCAGGATAGACAGGTTCTCATTGAAATTCTGAACAGCAATGGAATGCCCGGCAGAAAGAAGAACATGACCACGGTGCTGTAGCAGGGCATTCATCGGGACGACGAAGAAACCACCCAAAGCACCGATAACAACCAGTAGCGGATAAGCAACCCAGAGTGAATGAATCTGGGTCATCACCATAATAACCAGTCCCATTGCAACGCCAAGCGGCATCACTTTCAGGGAACTTTTCAACTTGATGAACTTCGCAGCAGAAACCGCACCGATGGCAACACCGACCGCCACAATCCCCTGAAGGAATGCCGCTTTGTCCAGCGTCATTTTCAATGCTGTCTGCGCCCATCTCAGCACAATGAATTGGAGTGTTGCACCGGCTCCCCAGAACAGGGTCGTAACAGCGAGAGAAATCTGTCCCAGCTTGTCTTTCCAAAGCGTTGTGAAACTGACGGAAAAATTCCTGATCAGCAGGAAAGGGTTGATTGGCTGCTTCTCATACCGGGCACCAGTGTCCGGAATCCTCAGATTGAACAGCGCGGCCAAAATATAAATACCCAAGATGACGATCAGAGCCGCCACAGCTGATGAACTGGCGAACGGGATGTTCGCCTGCAGGAATGTGGCAACATGCTTGTTGATCAGTGTTCCACCAAGCACAGTGCCCATAATGATGGAAGTCACCGTCAGCCCCTCAATCCAGCCATTGGCGATCACCAGCTTTTCAGCCGGAAGCAGTTCCGTCAGGATACCGTATTTGGCAGGAGAATAAGCTGCGGCACCGATACCGACAATCGCATAGGCGGCAAGAGGATGCACACCGATGAAAATCAACGTGCAGCCGACAAATTTGATACTGTTTGTGATGAACATCACCTTGCCTTTCGGGAGGGTATCAGCGAAAGCGCCGACAAAGGCGGCAAGACCGATATAGGACATCACAAAAAATAGCCGTAAAAGAGGGGTCATCCAGTCAGGTGCCTTGATCTGTGCAAGAATGGCAATCGCAACAATCAGCAAGGCATTGTCTGCCAAAGAAGAAAAGAACTCGGCGGCCATGACCGAATAAAAACCCTTATTCACGCATACGTCTCCATAATCAGCAATCCAGCAATCTATAATTCTACCGTATAACCCGCATTCTATGGACTTTTTCACAGGATAGCCCCAGGTTTCCCCAATCGGTAAACCTTCCTGGAATAAGTCATATTGCTTACCTGATACGTTGGCGGTAAGATGCCAAACTGTTGCAGTGCATACAGGATTCCGGTCACTGCCCCCTTTTTTATTACCCTGGAAATCTCATGACAAGACCTTTGACAGCCACCATTGACCTTCGGGCAATGCGGCATAACTTTTCTGTCGTCCGTTCAACCGTTCCCCATGCCAAAGCCTGGGCTGTCGTCAAGGCAGATGCCTATGGTCATGGTCTTGAGCGGGCAGTCCGTGCATTCTCTGATGCTGATGGGCTGGCACTCATTGAAATTGATCGTGCCGTCAACCTTCGGAAAAACGGCTGGCAGAAACCCATCCTGCTGCTGGAAGGCTTCTTCAAGGCAGATGAACTGCCAGAGTTGGCTGAATATGACATTGCTTTTGCCGTCGCAAACGATGAGCAGATGGCCATGCTGGAAAAAGCAAAGCTGTCAAAACCTGTCAATGTCCATCTAAAGATGAACACGGGTATGAACCGGCTGGGTTACCAGCCTTCAGCATATCGGGCAGCTTATGAACGTCTCAGCAAGATTCCCAGTGTCAAGACCATTTCCTATATGACGCATTTTGCGAATTCAGAAGACCCAACCCATCCCAAAGTCCCTGTTACTGAACAGCTCCGCCGTTTTGACATGGCGACAGCTGGGTTGCCCGGTGACCGGAACCTGTCCAACTCGGCCGGGATTCTTTTACATGCCCATATCCGGACAGATTGGGTACGTCCTGGCATCATGCTCTATGGCGGCACACCAGGTGGAAAGACCGCTGAAGCATACGGACTGATTCCCGCCATGTCGCTTGACAGCGAAATCATCCAGATACAGCAGATCAAGAAGGGCGATTCTGTCGGCTATGGCAGCATTTTCACTGCAGAAACCGATATGACCATCGGCGTCGTTGCCTGCGGATATGCCGATGGCTATCCCCGTATTGCCCCCGAGGGAACACCTGTCATCGTAGATGGTGTCCGAACCCAACTTGTTGGGCGTGTCTCGATGGACATGCTGACCGTTGACCTGACCCCAGTCAAGCATGCCCATATCGGTAGCAAAGTCAACCTCTGGGGCAAAACCCTACCGATTGAAGAAGTCGCAAATGCTGAGGGTACCGTTGGGTATGAACTGATGTGCGCACTGACCAGCCGTCCTAAAGTCATTGAACAAGACTGACTTTCCTGAAACAGGCAACAGGTCATGGCAAAAGTAAAAACACAATACACCTGCAATGCCTGTGGCAGCATCAGTGCCAAATGGTCAGGTAAATGCCTATCGTGTGGCGAATGGAACACGTTGATTGAAACAGAGCTTGTCACGGCCTCAGGCAACCGTTTCTCAGCCAAACGGACAGGCATTACCCAGACATCTCCTGTCTTGTCCCTTTCAGAAATCGAGGCGGTGGATGTTCCTAGGATCATTTCAGGCATTGGCGAATTTGACCGGGTATTGGGAGGTGGACTGGTTTCTGGCGGCGTTGTCCTGATCGGTGGTGATCCCGGTATCGGTAAATCGACACTGCTGCTCCAGGCATTGGTCAACCTTGCCAGTACCAAGCAGGTACTTTATGTCAGCGGGGAAGAATCTGGTCCTCAAGTGGCACTGAGGGCAAAACGTTTGGGGCTTCAAGCACAGAACCTCCAGATGCAGGCAGAAATCCAGCTTGAGAAAATCCTCGATACCCTGGATACCCTCAAACCACAGATAGCTGTTGTTGACTCCATCCAGACCATCTATTCTGATGCATTGACCTCTGCACCAGGTTCTGTTGCCCAGGTCAGGGAATGCGCCGCCCAACTCACCCGATATGCCAAAGTATCTGGCACAACCATCATCATGGTTGGCCATGTCACGAAAGAAGGGGCACTGGCAGGTCCCAGAGTTCTTGAGCATATCGTTGACACTGTACTCTATTTTGAAGGCGACACCCATTCCAGCTTCCGGTTGATTAGAGCATTCAAGAACCGTTTCGGTGCTGTCAATGAGTTGGGCGTATTCGCGATGACCGACAAGGGACTGAAAGGCGTCTCCAACCCCTCTGCACTTTTCCTGACCCAGCATGACCAGCAGATTGCTGGTTCCTGCGTCATGGCGACATTGGAAGGCATGCGTCCATTATTGGTTGAAATCCAGGCACTCGTTGATGCCTCACCAACACCCAATGCCCGGCGGCTGTCAGTCGGCCTGGAACAGAACCGGTTGGCAATGCTGTTGGCCGTTATGCACCGTCATGCCAACATCGCTGCCTATGATCAGGACGTTTTCATCAACGCTGTCGGCGGCGTGAAAATCAGTGAACCAGCTGCAGATCTTGCCGTGCTTCTCGCCATCTACTCATCACTGCGCAACAAACCGTTGCCCAAAGGTCTGATCGTCTTTGGTGAAGTCGGGCTTGCCGGTGAAATCAGACCGGCGCCCAGAGGACAAGACCGTCTGAAAGAAGCTGTCAAGCTCGGATTCACCACCGCACTGATTCCCAAATCCAACATGACCCGTCAGGGTGTGAAAGGACTGAACATTATTGGTGTTGAACGCATCGAAGAAGCCTTTGCCAGAATCAGGGAACTTTGAGAAAAGCCTGCTGTTTCGACATCGGATAAGGATGACAGGTCTTTATCTTGCATAGATGATTTCCCGTAAACGGTAGAGATAGAAAGCAGCTGTGTTACGATGTATGCCTATCGGTTGAGTGGCAAGTTTGGCTGTTGTGCCTGAGACAAACAGATCTGTCAGTCTACTTTACTTGTATCAACTTAATCGACTCTTTCTCATGCGGCTATCCCAAATCAACTTAGTTATCCAAGACAGCCTCATGGTTATTATAGGTTGATATCAGCGATGAATTCCATCAATACGTTGGCTAATCGACAGGCAGCAGATGCTTCTTCAAAGAAACTTATTGTTTCAATGACATCGTATCCTGCCAGGATATCTGGAGTTTCTCAGGCACTTGTGGCGATATTCAATCAGACACTTCAGCCTGATGAAATTGTGTTATGGCTTGGTAAGGAAAAATTTCCTAACCGATTATTTGATTTACCAGAAGAACTTCAAAAACTGGTAAAGGAGAGAAAGATTACTATTAAGTGGGTTCAGGACCTGGGGCCGCATACTAAATATTTCTATGCATTTAAAACCTATCCAGACGCTTTAGTTATCACTGTTGATGATGATGTTCTGTATCCAGAAAATATGATTGAGCATCTTTATCAGTCATATCTCCTTTTCCCTCAAGCTGTCTCGGCCTTAAGAGCAAGACTTATTTTTCTGTCTGATGATAGGGAATTCGGCCCTTTCAAAGATTGGTTCATTATAAATTGTACTGGTAAGGACAGTCCTTTAGTGTCTATGCAATTTCTCGCTGAAGGTGTGTGCGGTTGTTTATATCCGACAAGTCTGTTTTCAGATGCTGTTGCATTGTTGGATGAGGGGATAATCCAACGGACATGTCCCAACAACGATGATTTATGGCTGAAAGCAATGCAACTGATGCTCGATATTCCTGTTGTTGCAGCTGGAAGCGGCAAGAACCCAGATAATGTTCCTGACAGCCAGAAATTGGCTTTATGGCATTATAACGTCACAGAAGGGGGTACTGATTATGAATGGCGGTTGATTCTAAGAGAGATGGAGAAGCGTTATGGCAAGGGCATCTTCATCAACAAATTACTGAAGCCGTCTAAAGGTGAGGATTTCTTGGGCAGGAACAATCTGCATCGGTTGTTGATTGATGAACGGAATTATTATGAAAGGACCTTATTCCGGGTACGGAAATTCCGCATAGGAGCCTATTTGAAATACAAATTTCTGTCAAAATTGACCTTAGGTAGCATGCGTGTCCGTTACCGTAAAAGTACTGGGAACAGGAGCGGATTTATCGGGCGATTAGACAGGGAAGATTGGATTTCTAATGAATGATAGGAAGTAAAATAAAGATTTCGTAAATCGGAATCCCCATAGATAAAGCTCAAGAAAGAGGATCATGACCATCAAACAGGAAACCTGAAAATTCATTATTTGCCATCTGAACGGGTAAATTTTGAAAAAAATCAGGTTGTGCAACGGAGTCTAGGGTGGGCAGGTGCAGGGTCAGTCCCTTCACGCTGTCAGTCAAAAAAACCGCGTTTCTATGAACTAAACGCGGTTTTTTGTGGTTGAGAACCAGTTGCTCAGACGTGTTCGCCCAGAACAGAAACGGTGATGTTGACAACAACATCAGAATGCAGGGCAACGTCAACAGGGTAGTCACCGACAGCCTTGAATGGACCCTGTGGCAGACGGACCTGAGCCTTGTGGATTTCAAAGCCCTGTTTGGTCAATGCTTCTGCAATGTCGAAGTTGGTGACGGAACCGAACAAACGGCCGTCAACACCGGATTTCTGCAGAATCTGGACAGTCAGGCCAGAGAGTTTTTCTCCCTGTGCCTGTGCCTCAGCCAGCTTAGCTGCTGCTACTGCTTCCAGTTCAGCACGTTTTGCTTCGAATTCCTTGATGGCTTCTGCGGTTGCACGGCGTGCGATGCGCTGAGGGATCAGATAGTTGCGGGCATAACCATCTTTGACTTTGACGACATCACCCAGGTTGCCCAGATTGCCGACTTTTTCCAACAAAATTACTTGCATGTTTTTCTCCAATATCCTTTAGATGAATCGACAAATCAGGCAGAGTGCAGGGAGGTGTAAGGCAGCAGGGCCAGGAAGCGGGCACGCTTGATAGCAGTATCCAGCTGGCGCTGATAGTGTGCCTTGGTACCAGTCAGACGGGCTGGCATGATCTTGCAGTTTTCCTGAATGAAATCTTTCAGGGTATCGATGTCTTTGTAATCAATCTGTTCTACGTTTGCGACGGTGAAACGGCAGAATTTCTTGCGTTTGAACAGAGGGTTCTGCTGTTTGCGTTTATCTTTGTTTTTGTTCTTGTCGAATTTCTTACCAAATGCCATTTTCGGCTCCTGTATAAAAATTTGATTTATTCAATCAGTGAAAGACCTGTGATATGGAACAATGGATTCTGACTTTTCAGGCTTTTTGCAGCGATAAAACCTTCAAACTGGTAGATATGGTTAGAAGGTAATTTCTGGATGTCTTCTGCAATGCTGCCAATGGCAATGGCAGGAAGGGTTATATCCACATTTCTCACTGTACCGGCTTCCATCTGTCTGGATTGATGGTGCAGTATCGCTGATGTGACTGGAACACCTGCCGGGGTATAACGGACAGCTGTCCGTTCTTCAATGAACGCAGAAAGTTCTAGCCTGTTTGTTGGTGTCAGAAAAATCTCCTCTTCAATGGTTTTTCAGCTTAAGCGGACTGTTCAGCTGCTGGTGCTTTGCTGGATTCTTCCTTCTGGGCAGATTTCATCATTGGGGAAGGACCGGTTTCAGCACGTTTCATCTTGACGGTCAGATGACGCAGAATGGCATCGTTGAACTTGAATGCGGTTTCCAGTTCGTTCAGTGTTTCGCTGTCGCATTCGATGTTCATCAGAACATAGTGTGCCTTGGCAAACTTGTTGATCATATAGGCCAGCTGACGGCGGCCCCAATCTTCGACACGATGGATTTTACCGCCGCGGGAAGTGACACTGTTTTTATACCGTTCAATCATTGCCGGAACCTGTTCACTCTGATCCGGATGAACGATGAAAACGATTTCGTAGTGACGCATGCGTACTCCTTTTGGACGTTGAAAATATGCCCGCCCCAGCGTCAAGTCAGGTGCGGGAAGAAGAAAATCCCAAATTCTAACACTGTTTGATTACTGAATGCAATTGTTTATAAAGCAATTTTCTGTTTAAGTTTTCTGGAAGAAATGAGAAAAATCTTTTAAAATACCTGTTTAAATAGACAGTCTATATGAATTGACAGTATTTGAAAGGTTCAAAGCGCTTTTCAAAGAGGCGGTATTGATGTATCCAATAGCCATAAGAACAGGGCAGCTATGATTAAACTGACAGCAAGACAGCGGGAAATCCTCAATCTGATCCAGAATGCCATAGAGCGCACGGGTTTTCCGCCAACACGGGCAGAGATTGCAGCAGAACTGGGGTTCCGGTCTGTCAATGCGGCAGAAGAGCATCTTCAGGCATTGGCGAGGAAAGGCGTGATTGAAATGGTGCCGGGTATTTCCCGAGGGATCCGGTTGCTGTATCAGGAAGAGAAGCATCCTGATACAGGGGCTTATATTGAATTTATGGAACTGCCTCTGGTGGGGTCAGTGGCTGCCGGGGCCCCCATCCTTGCACAGGAGCATATTGAAAGGAAATTCCAGGTTGATCCTGCCATGTTTTCTGAAAGACCTGATTTCCTGTTAAGGGTGCGCGGTACTTCGATGAAAGATATCGGTATCTATGAGGGCGATTACATTGCGGTGAAAAAGACCACTCAGGTCAGGAACAACCAGATCGTTGTTGCCCGCATCGGTGATGAGGTAACGGTCAAGCGTTTCAGCCGCAAAGGCA
>JBJEXA010000113.1:0-2860 GCA_051885335.1 Oxalobacter sp.
GTGACCCAAGAATATGTTGTAGATGGACAGGAAGGTGTTCAGAATCCGATAGGAATGAGTGGGATGCGGCTGGAAGTCAAGGCGCATATCGTAACGGGTGCTGTTTCTGCTGTAGACAATATTGTCAAATGCATCCGTCGTTGTCAGCTGGATGTTTCTGACCTGATGCTCCAACCGATAGCGTCTGCCGATGCGGTGCTGAGCCAAGATGAGAAAAACATGGGGGTTGTGATGATTGACATCGGCGGCGGAACGACAGATGTGGCCGTTCTTGTCGATGGCTTCATTCGTCATACAGCGGTGATTCCAATTGCAGGGGATCAGGTGACCAACGACATAGCGATGATTTTCCGAACACCGGTTGCTGATGCCGAGGAGGTCAAGATGCGTTATGGCGTAGCATTGCAGTCATTGGTTGGTTCAGAAGAACAGGTTGAAGTCCCTGGTATTGGTGGCCGTCCACCGACACGGTATCCGCGTCAGATGCTGGCAGCCATCATTGAGGCGCGCATGGAAGAACTGTTCGGACAGGCGAAACAAGCAATTGAAGAATCCGGCTACAGTCAGCAGATTGCATCAGGTATTGTCCTGACGGGTGGGACCATGTTGTTGCCAGGGATGCTTCAGCTGGCGGAAAAAGTTTTTGACAGACCTGTTCGCCTGGGAGTGCCGCAATATGCAGGACATTTGGCGGAAGTCGTCAAGAGTCCCCGTTATTCAACGGTCCACGGATTGCTGATTGAAGCCAAACGGCAGCAGGAAAAAGGGGTGGTATCAGGTACACAGCAGACAACGACAAATGCCTTCTTCAATAAAGTGAAGGGCTGGTTTTGGGGGAACATCTGATTTTGGGTTAAGCAGGTTCCATCAGGCAGATTGGAAAGAATTACAGGAGCAGAAATATGGAATTTGATATGGTTGAAGACAGCATCAATCTTGGTACAGTTATCAAGGTTGTTGGCGTTGGTGGTGCGGGAGGCAACGCTGTCCAGCACATGATTAACAAGGGAGTTTCCGGCGTGGAATTCATCGCTGCGAATACCGATGCGCAGGCATTGTCCCATTCCAGCGCGGATAATATTATCCAGATCGGTGATTCCGGCCTGGGGGCTGGTATGCGCCCAGAGATCGGCCGCAAATTGGCGGAAGAGTCCCGTTCACGCATTGAAGATGCATTGCGTGGCGCGCATATGGTATTTATTGCCGCAGGGATGGGAGGCGGTACCGGTACCGGTGCGTCTCCAGTCATTGCTGAAGTTGCGAAATCCCTTGGAGCGCTGACGGTTGCTGTCGTATCCAAACCATTTTCCTATGAAGGCGCAAAATGCATGGAAATGGCGGAAGACGGTCTGGAACAGCTCGCTCAGCATGTGGATTCCTTGATTGTCATCCTCAATGAGAAACTGGAGGAAATCTACGAAGATGACAGTATGATTGAATGGTTCCAGCATGCGGATGATGTCCTGAACAATGCGGTGGCAGGCATTGCGGAAATCATCAATGTCCGTGGTCATATCAATGTGGACTTCAATGACGTGAAAACCATCATGGCAGAACAGGGCAAGGCAATGATGGGCACTGCGGTTGCAACAGGTTCTGACCGTGCTGTCACCGCAGCGCAGGAAGCGGTTTCCTCGCCATTGTTGGATGGCATCAACCTGTCAGGCGCCCGTGGTGTCTTGGTCAATGTCACAGCAAGCAAGAGTCTTAAAGGTAAGGAAATCAGACAGGTCATGGCGGTTGTTCGTGAATTTGCCTCACCGGAAGCCACCATTGTCCAAGGAGTTGCCTTCGATGATTCGATGGGTGATGATCTGCGTGTCACTGTCGTGGCGACTGGTCTGGACAAACCATCTGTCATCAATCCGGAAAAACAGGCGGAAACTCCGGCAGCCGCTGTTGCAGAAGCATCTGCTGCTGGGATGATATTCCAATCTGCAGGTGAAACATCAGCGGAAGTACCGCCAGTCGATTTCGGCAGGAAATCTGTGGGTGATGTCGTCCGGCAGCTGGAAGAAGGTGGTATGGATACCTATGATATTCCAGCCTTTTTGCGGAATCAGATGAAATAAGTGGCTCCAGAAGGGTATGGGGTGCTCCGCTTGTACCCTTCCTGTTACAGACAGTCACAGTTTTCTGTTTGATTTCCATGCGGGTTCCTGCAAGAATTTTCCCTGCAGGGTAAAATGGACGAATTATAGATAATGAAGGGGCCTGAAAGCACCTTTTACTTTGATTATGCTGAAACAAAGGACAATCCAACGGTCAACCACCACAGTCGGTATCGGTCTGCATTCCGGTTACAAGGTCAAGCTCACTCTCCGTCCGGCAGCCCCGGATACCGGCATTGTATTCCATCGGACAGACCTGGATCCCCAAGTGACGATTCCTGTCAGCGCTGAAGCCATCGGTGAAACCATGTTGGCATCCACACTGGTGAAAAATGGTGTTCGGATTTCCACCATTGAACACCTGATGTCTGCCTGTTGTGGTCTCGGTATCGACAACCTGCATATTGACGTCAGTGCTGAAGAAATCCCGATCATGGATGGATCTGCCTCCACATTTGTTTTCCTGCTCCAGCAGGCAGGATTGAAAGAGCAGGATGTTCCGAAGAAATACATCCGCCTGAAACAGAAAGTTGAGGTTGTTGAAGGAAAAGGCGCTGACCTGAAATGGGCACGGTTGGAACCATACAACGGGTTCAAGCTTGATTTCTTCATTGAATTCAACCACCCTGCCATCAAGTCAACTCACCAGCAGGCGGTTGTCGATTTCGGCAGAGATTCCTATGTCAGGGATGTTGCGCGTGCCCGTACCTTCGGTTTCGTCAAAGATGTTGAACTGCTCCGTAGCATGG
>JBJEXA010000114.1:0-2850 GCA_051885335.1 Oxalobacter sp.
AAATCTGCCAGACAAAAGGCTTGCCTGCCCATTGGGCCCTGACAAAAGAATCCTCACCTCTGACAAAATTCAGATCTGATGACCATAACAGCCTGTCATACCGGCTCTGTTCAATGATGGGAATTATCTGAACAGTCAATGCACCCCTCTGGAAGCAGGTTCCACCCCTTGGCTGACCATGGATAAACTGTTCAACTGCTTGGGAAGCCGTCCCTTCTGGAATCAGACATAAAACAGGCTCATCTGACTGTTGCAATGTTTCCAGTAATTGCAGAACAGGCGCTGTTGGATAACAAAACAGGGAAACAATGAACTGTTCTTCCTGACAGGCAATCCCCAGGGACGACAAGAACTGTACCGCATTCTTCCGGTCACTCTGGAAAGCAGCAACTTTTTCAACCAGCCCCCTCTCACGGATAAGGCCACCAGTCTTTGCTGTGAACCCCGGGAAATAAAAATATTTGGTCAATGGCAACCGGGGATACAGGGAAGGCATCAGATGCATTGAATCCACCCAAGATTCCGCACTGAGATACTCCAGATTGATCCAGACCGGTTTAACCGCCTTTGCCGCCATCTGATTCAGATAAACATCCGGCAAACGAGTTCCAAATCCTTCAATGACCACATCAGGCACCTGACCGACATCAGCAGGCGCCATGTCCTGTTTCCAGAGACAGATTTCCACCTGATTGGCTGTCTGTCTCTCAAGTCCAGCATCAATGGCTGGATAGATTTTCTGAAGAATCAGTAAACGGTCAATCCACAACCGGACATGGCAATGCCATTCTGAGGCCAACTGTCTGGCAAGCCGCCAACAGACGCCGGCATCGCCGTAGTTGTCGATGACCTCACAGAACAGGTCAACATTAAATTTTTTTCTTGTAACCAATTCACGTAAACGGTGGAAATAGAAAGCAGCTGTGTATGGATATACGCCTATCAGTTGAGCGGCAGGTCTGGCTGTTTTTCCTGTACCAACTTATCGACTCTTTTTCATACGGCTATCCTGAATCAACCCAGCTTACCCAACCTTCAGAAGCGATAGCATCTGGGCGAATATACGAGGAGAACCTGCAATGATATTGCCTGATTTCAAGTAATCCCCTTCCCCCTCAAAATCAGACACAATGCCTCCTGATTCTGCAACCAGCAATGCACCTGCCGCAATGTCCCAGATCTTGAGGTCTTTTTCATAATAGCCGTCATAATGACCGCAGGCGACATTGGCAAGATCCAATGCTGCTGAACCGGGACGCCGGACAGCCTGGGCGTTCAGCGTCATCGTTTCAAACATCTTCAGAAATTCCTTCAATGCTTCAGGGTCTTTCCTGCGTCCAGCAAAGCCGGTTCCAATCAGGGCCTTGGACAAACGGTCTGTCTTGCTCACACGGATACGCCGGTTGTTCAGGAATGCACCGCCCCCTTTGGAAGCCGTGAAAAGATTATTGGCAGCAGGATCATAAACCAGCCCATGGGTCACAACCCCATTCTGCTGCAGGGCAATGGAAATACAATAGCAAGGGAAACCATGAATGAAATTGGTCGTGCCATCCAATGGATCAATAATCCAGACATACTCACTACTGTCATTCAGGCCATTGGATGCTCCTGACTCTTCCGCCAGGATGGCATGGTCTGGATATGTTGTCAAAAGAACATCTATGATGGCGGCTTCCGCCTCACGGTCAACTTCTGTCACAAAATCATTCTGATCCTTCTGTTCAACCTTGACCTGCTCCAGGTCGAAAGAAGCACGGTTGATGATGGAAGCCGCACGGCGAGCGGCCTTTACCGCGGTAGTAAGCATTGGATGCTGCATAGTGTTCTTGAATCTTGAAAAAGCATCGACACCAGAATATCCGTAACAGTCTCCTGATGTCATAATGATTGATAAAACTGACCCTATAAAGAAACAGCATCAAGCATCTGATTAAACAGCTGGCTGTTTCCCTTCAGCCTTTTATTTTAAATGAACACGCAGAAAACTGACACATCCATTTTCCAGACTTTACGCTTTGTCCTGGTAGAAACCAGCCATCCTGGCAATGTGGGCGCAGCCGCACGGGCACTCAAGACAATGGGATTCAACAGGTTGATTTTGGTCCGTCCACGTTTCAGGGATGTCCTTCAACATCCTGATGCCCAGGCATTCGCCAGTGGCGCTTTGGATGTCCTCGAAAACACGCGGATTGTGGATTCCATTAATGAGGCATTGAATGGCTGCACCCAAGCGGCTGCTGTCACCTCCCGCCTGCGTGAATTCTCACCGCAAATCCTGACACCCAGACAATTCGCCTTAGGATGGCGGCAAAATCAGGCACCACAGCAGGCACTTGTCTTTGGCAGTGAACGGTATGGCTTACCCAATGAAATCGTTGAACAATGCGATACATTGATCAACATACCTGCCAATCCGGAACATGCTTCCCTGAACCTGGCACAAGCTGTCCAGGTGCTGGCTTATGAATGCCGGATGGCTGCATTGGATAAAACCTCTATACCCCAGGTAAAAAGCCATATCGGTTTTCAGGGAACACCGGCAACCGTTGATCAAATCAACGGCATGTTTGAACACTTGGAAAAAGCACTGGCTGTTTCTGGCTTCCTGGATCTGGATAATCCCAAAAAGCTGATGCCACGGCTCCGTCGGCTGTTCTCCCGATGCCATCTTGAAACAGAGGAAATCAATATCCTCCGGGGCATTGCCAACCAGATGGAAACGCTCGCAAAACAGGCAGAAACCGCAAGAAAAAAACAGCAACCCTGACAGATCAACCCCAAGAACGGATCAGACCGACCACCAATCCTTCGATATGGAAATTTTCCAGCCTGCCGTCCACCTTGATC
>JBJEXA010000115.1:0-12281 GCA_051885335.1 Oxalobacter sp.
GCCATTCCAGTCGGCAAGGAAGGTGACTGCTACGACCGTTACTTAGTCCGTGTTGCGGAACTGCGGGAATCCAACCACATCATCAAACAGTGCGTGGATTGGTTGAAAAAGCATCCTGGTCCCATCAAAGTCGATGATTACCGTGTTTCACCGCCGCCAAGAAAGAAAATGCAGTCCGGCATGGAAGAGTTGATCCATCATTTCAAGTATTTTTCTGAAGGGATTTTCCTGCCTCCTGGAGAGGTTTATGCAGCAGTGGAAGCCCCTAAGGGAGAATTCGGGATTTATTTTATTTCGGATGGCGCCAACAAACCTTTCAGGATGAAAATCCGTGCCCCTTCGTTTGTGCATTTGCAAGGATTGGAAAAACTGGTCAAAGGGCATTTGATACCTGACTTGGTTGCTGCCATTGGTAGTATTGATATTGTATTTGGGGAAGTTGACCGCTGAAGTAGAAAAGGACAGGCTATGTTGCTGACTGAAGATGCTTACCGAAAAATCGAAAAAGAATTGGCAAAATTTCCTCCAACCAAGAAATTGTCTGCGGCAATTGCGGTCCTGACCATCGTCCAAGAAGAAAAAGGCTGGCTTTCCCCTGAAATCCTGATGGAAGTGGCGGAATATCTGAAAGTTCCGGTGGTTGCTCTGAAAGAAGTTGCCAGCTTTTACAGCATGTTCAATACCCATCCTGTCGGTAAATACAAACTCGCTATCTGCGGTAATCTGCCATGTGAAATGAATGGCAGTGACCGGTTGACGGATTACCTGAAAGATAAACTGGGTATCGGTTTCGGTGAGACGACTCCAGACGGTCTGTTCACCCTAGTTGAAAGTGAGTGCATGGGAGCTTGTGGGGATGGTCCGGTCATCTTGGTCAACAATCATGTGATGCATATGCATATGTCCAAGGAAAAAGTCGATCGTCTGCTGGAGGAACTGCGCGCATGACCTGTCTTCATGACCGTCATCTTTCCCCCCTGCTTCTAGCGGGGCTGACGGGGGAAAACTGGGCGTTGGGGGATTATTCCATCCGTGGTGGATACGCACAGTTCCGACGGATATTGACGGAACAGCTATCATCGGAAGCCCTTTTGATGGAAATTGAGGCCGCAGGCCTGCGGGGGCGTGGTGGTGCGGGGTTTCCGACTGCCGTTAAATGGCGTTTCATGCCAAAGGATTATGCCGGTCAGAAATATTTGGTCTGCAATGCAGATGAAAGTGAGCCGGGGACGTTCAAAGACAGGGATATCCTTCGTTATAATCCCCATGCGGTGATAGAGGGCATGGCGATAGCGGCTTATGTCATGGGTATTACCATTGGATACATCTATATCCATGGGGAAATCATGGAAACCTATCATCGTTTCGAGGAAGCCATTGAGCAGGCACGGTCAGCAGGCTTTCTCGGTAAGGATATCCTGAGATCCGGTATGGACTTTGAGCTGCATGCCGTGCATGGATATGGTGCTTATATCTGTGGTGAGGAAACAGCCTTGCTCGAATCAATAGAAGGCAAGCGAGGGCAACCCCGTTTCAAGCCACCATTTCCTGCACAGCGGGGCTTGTATGGGCAGCCGACAACCATCAATAATGTTGAAACATTGGCCTATCTGCCGTTCATCATAGCAATGGGTGGGCAGGACTATGCGGCATTGGGAAGAAATGGTGGTCAGGGGGTCAAGATTTTTGCTATTTCTGGGGATGTGGAAAAGCCTGGATGTTATGAGCTGCCAATAGGTACTCCTTTCCATGAATTGCTGGCACTGGCAGGAGGTGTAAAAGGAGGCAGGAAGCTCAAGGCAGTCATTCCTGGCGGTTCCTCAGCACCGGTGTTGCCTGGGGATGCTATGATGAAAGTGGATCTGGATTACGATTCAATTGCCAAGGCAGGGTCCATGATGGGAACCGGTGGCATCATCGTTTTGGACGAGACTCGTTGCATGGTGCATACCCTGTTGAACATCAGCCGCTTCTACCGTAATGAATCCTGTGGGCAATGCACCCCCTGTCGTGAGGGGACTGCTTGGATAGTCAGGCTGCTTGAGAGGATCCAGGGAGGGAAAGCCACCGTCCAGGATATTGAATTGTTGGATTCAGTCGCTGCCAATATTCCTGGCCGGACAGTCTGCGCATTGGGCGAAGCGGCATCATTGCCGGTCAGGTCTTTCCTGAAGCATTTCCGTCACGAATTTTTGGCACATGTTAGACAGGGAAGCAATCCAGAGCTGTAAGTCATGGATGGAAAGATGATGGAAATTGAGATTGATGGCAGGAAAATACAGGCGGAACCCGGTGGTTCCGTCCTGCAGGCCGCACTGGATGCCGGTGTGGTTGTGCCGCATTTCTGCTATCACAAGAAGCTCTCGGTCGCTGCAGGCTGCCGGATGTGCATGGTGGATATTGACAAAATGCCGCGACCTGTTCCTGCCTGTGCTACACCCGTTACAGAAGGCATGGTTATCCATACGGATACTAGTCGTGTGAGGGAAGCGCGCAAGGCAGTCATGGAATTCCTGCTCATCAACCATCCTTTGGATTGTCCTGTCTGCGATCAGGGTGGGGAATGCCGTCTTCAGGAATATGCTATGGAGTATGGCATCGACAGGTCGCGTTATCAAGAGGAAAAAAGGGTTGTCTTCGTCAAGGATATTGGACCTTTGGTCTCTATGCAGGAAATGGGACGGTGCATCCAATGTACCCGCTGTGTCCGGTTCTGCCAGGAAATCGCCGGCATAATGGAATTGGGTATGATGGGACGTGGAGCAAACATTGAAGTTGCTCCCTTTCCCGGTATCAGGGTTGATTCTGAACTGTCAGGCAACCTGATTGATGTCTGCCCGGTCGGTGCCTTGACTTCCTTGCCTTTTCGTTTCAGCGCCCGTGGCTGGGAACTTGCATCATACTGGTCAATCAGCCCACATGACAGTCTTGGTTCCAATATGATCGTTCAGACCTGGGCAGGACAGGTCAAACGGGTGTTGCCGTCGGAAAATGAAGCCATCAATGAGTGCTGGCTGTCAGACAGAGACCGTTTTTCTTATGAGGCACTGAATAGCAGGGACCGTTTAACCAAACCTATGGTGAAGCAGGGCGGCGAATGGATTGAGACCGACTGGCAGACTGCTTTGAGCTATGTTGCCCATGGATTGAGACATATTGAAGCAGACCATGGTGGTCAAGCGTTGGCGGCCTTGGCATCCCCACAGGCAACCCTGGAGGAACTTTACCTGTTGCAGAAGCTGGTGCGTTCGCTAGGCAGTGGAAAGGTCGAATATCGTCTTCGCCAGCAGGACAATGCGTTGGATGGTAGAGTCATTCCTTGGCTGGGTATGGCGGTGGCTGATATTGCGGGATTGGATCGGATGCTGGTGGTTGGCTCCTGCTTACGTCAGGAAATGCCGTTGATGGCAGTCCGTTTCAGGAAGGCAGTCAGGGAAGGTTGTGAAATCAACCGTATCCATGCGGTGGATGAAGATTGGTTGATGCCAGTGAACCATCAGTTGATAGATGTGCCAGCACGTTGGCTGAGGATGTTGGCAGAAATTGCTTGCGCTGTTGCCAGAGAAAAAGGTGTGGCTATCCCTGAAAGATTGGAAGATCTCCATCCCTCCGGACAGGCTGAAGCCATTGCCTCATCGTTATTGTCCGGCAAGCGGAAAGCCATTTTCCTAGGAGCTTTGGCACTCCAGCACTGCCAGGCATCTGGCATCCTGCGTATGTCGGAATGGATTGCCTATCATACTGGAGCTGTCTTGGGTTGCTTGCCTACCGGTGCAAATGGGGTTGGCGGCATGATAGCCAGGGCTTATCCGGAACCATCCTCAGGATTGTCACTTGATGATATGGTATCTGAAACTTCCAAAACGTTCCTGCTCCTACATACAGAACCTGAACTGGAGTTTTTCAACCAGCCGGTGATGACTTCCGCATTGAAACAGGCAGAAATGGTCGTGGTCATGTCACCGTTCCGTCAGGGATTGGATTATGCGGATGTCCTGTTGCCGGTTGCGCCATTCACAGAAACTTCTGGAACCTATATCAATCTGGAAGGACGGTGCCAATCGTTCAGGGCATCTGTGCCACCGTTGGCGGAAACCCGTCCGGCTTGGAAAGTCCTGAGGGTGTTGGGCAATTTCCTGGGATGTGAAGGATTTGATTTTGAGACTTCCGAAGCTGTCCGGGATGACTGCTTGGCATCGGTTGATTTGGCGGCAGTGCTGGATAACCATAGTGGTCTGCCTCCGGAATACCAGGTGGAACCCGTCCCAGAACTGTCGCGCCTTGGAGACCTGCCTGCCCTGTTTTCCGACAGCATTGTCCGCCGGGCACCTTCACTCCAGCAGACCCATCAGGCAGCAACACCGGTTGCCTGTCTGTCCAAGTCCCTTTTTGAAGCATTGAGTCTGGCAGATGGCGAGAAAATCCGGGTCATTCAGGAAAACGGTCAGCAGGAGCTTCCGGCAAAAATGGACCAGACACTGCCGGACAATCTCATCCGGTTGACGTCAGGGCATCCTGATACGGCGATGCTGGGACCCATTGATGGCTGGATAAGGGTGGAACGCATATGATGGCGCAGTTGCTCAGCTTGGTCCACCATTACGGCCGGATGATTTTCGGCCAGTTCTGGCAGGTTGTCTGGATCATGGTCTGTATCGGCATCGTCATGATGGTGATTCTTGGACTGATGACATTCCTGACGCTTTGGGAGCGCAAGGTCATCGGATGGATGCACGCCCGCCTGGGGCCCAATCGCGTCGGTCCCTTGGGACTGATACAGCCGATTGCTGATGCCTTCAAACTGCTGTTGAAAGAAATTATTGTTCCTGACAAGGCAGACAAGGCGGTTTTCTGGTTGGCGCCTGTCCTTGCTGTGGTACCGGCATTGACAGCCTGGGCAGTCATTCCCTTTGATGCGAGCGTCGTGCTGGCAGATGTCAATGCTGGCCTGCTGTTTGTCATGACCATCACGTCGGTCAGTGTCTATGGGGTCATTCTGGCGGGATGGGCTTCCAACTCCAGGTATGCCCTGCTGGGCGCAGTCCGTGCAGCGGCGCAGATGGTTTCTTTCGGTATACCACTGGGATTTGTCTTGGTTACTGTCCTGATGGTGTCCGGTAGCCTGAATCTGTCTGATATTGTCATTGGACAAAGTCAGGGTCTGTTTGCTTCCATGGGACTGGCTTGTCTGTCATGGAACTGGTTACCGCTATTTCCATTGCTGGTGGTTTATATCATCTGTGTAATCGCAGAAACTGGACGTCACCCTTTCGATGCCGTTGAAGGGGAATCAGAAATCGTTGCAGGCCATATGGTGGAATATTCTGGCATGGCATTTGCCATGTTTTTCATGGCGGAATACATCAATGTTATCCTGTTCTCGACAATGGCTTCTATCTTGTTTTTGGGCGGTTGGCTGCCACCGTTCAACTGGGCTTTCCTGTCATGGATTCCAGGATGGATATGGCTGGCTGGCAAGACATCAGTTGTCGTTTTTGTCTTTATCTGGGTGCGGGCGACGTTCCCACGTTTCCGGTATGACCATACCATGCGGTTGGGTTGGAAAGTCCTTATCCCGGTGACATTGGCCTATCTTGTTTTCATCGCTTGCTGGATGCAGACACCGTTCAGCATATGGGGTTGAGGGGATGGAAATGCTGAAACACTGGCTCAAGACCTTCTCGCTGGCAGAAATGGTGCAGGGCATGTTCCTGACCCTGCGAGTAATGCTTCGTGCCAAGCCAACAGTGCGTTATCCGGAAGAAAGGACCCCTTATTCACCTCGTTTCAGGGGGATGCATGCCTTGACCAGGCAGGATTCTGGAGCAGAAAGATGTATTGGATGCAAACTGTGTGAGGCTGCTTGCCCTTCACGGGCCATCCGGATTGTAAGCGGTCCCAATGCATCAGGGGAACGTAGCGCGGTCAGCTATGAGATTGACCAGGGAAAATGTATATTCTGTGGTATATGTGAAGAAGCCTGCCCAGTAGATGCCATTGTGCATACCCAGCAGTTTGAATATATTGCAGATGAAAGGAAAGAACTCTTGTTTGCCAAAGATACTCTGTTGGCAGTTGGGGAAACATTCAAGGAAGAAATCCGGGAAGCCAAGGCGGCAGATGCTCCTTACCGCTGATCGGGGAAAATGGCTATGGAATGGTTTGAAACAGCACTGTTTTACAGCTTTGCCATCATATTGATCGGTTCGGCATTGTTTGTGGTGACAGCAAAGAATCCTGTGCATTCAGTGCTTTTTCTCGTGCTCTGTTTTTTTACCGGAGCAGCCCTTTGGCTGTTGCTGCAGGCAGAGTTCCTGGCAATGATATTGATGCTGGTCTATGTCGGGGCAGTCATGGTGTTGTTCCTGTTTGTTGTCATGATGATGGATATCGACGTATTGAAACGCATTGCCATGCAGCACTTGGCAGCCGCTGCTGCTGTTGGTGCCTTAATTGTTGCGGAAATGGGCATGGTGCTTTTCCGAGGATTCTGCCATATAGGCAAACAGGTGCCTGAAGCGTCATCGAAAATTGGACTGACAGCAGAGATCGGGAAAACCCTGTTCTCGGAATACCTGCTCCAGGTGGAACTGGCTGCCATGCTACTGCTGGTTGCATTGGTTGGGGCGGTTGTCCTGACCCTGCGCCGCAGGACGGATGCGCGCTATACCTCAGCGGAAGAGGCTGTGAAAGTCAGGTCAGCAGACAGGATCCGCTTAGTGGAAATGGTATCCGAGAAAATGGCAGATGGCAGACTGGAAGTAATGGATGTGGATGGCAATGAAGGGGAAAAATCATGACTGTTTCGTTGACCCATTACCTGATTGTCGGGGCTGTCCTGTTCGCTGTCGCCGTGGTAGGAATCTTCCTGAATCGGCGGAATTTGATCGTGCTGTTGATGTCCATAGAACTGATGCTGTTGTCCATCAATCTGAACTTTGTCGCCTTTTCACGCTGGATGGGCAATATCAATGGGCAGGTTTTTGTCTTCTTCATCCTGATGGTGGCAGCGGCTGAAACGGCTGTTGGATTGGGTATCCTGGTTGTCCTGTTCCGGAAAATACGGTCGGTGCAGGCAGACAATATGGATAGCCTGAAAGGGTAATGATGGAAAAGAGGGACGGAAAGGACTGATATGCAGGCACAGTTGAGTGTCCAGTTGTTGCTGACTGCATTGCTCGCCCCGCTTGTCGGTGCGTTGCTTGCGGGGCTGTTTGGCACCCGTTTCTGCAACCGCATCTTTGGCAGAACGTTTGCCAAAACCGTCACCATTGCTGGTGTAGCGGTCTCCTGCATCTGTTCAATGGTGGTTCTTCGAACTGTTATGGGTGGTGCCCGTTTCGATGGCAATATCTATACCTGGATGACGCTTGGCAAGACGCCATTGGGCATCGGTATGCTCATTGATTCCCTGTCAGCCATGATGATGACGGTGGTGACTGTTATTTCCCTGCTGGTCCATATTTATTCCATCACCTATATGGATGATGATGACAATATTTCCCGTTTCTTTGCCTATATCTCGTTGTTCACTTTCAGTATGTTGTCCCTAGTGATGGGCAACAATTTCATCCAGCTCTTTTTTGGCTGGGAAGCGGTTGGGGTCATGTCATACTTGCTGATTGGCTTCTGGTTGGAAAAACCGGCAGCGGTTTCCTCAGGATTAAAAGCATTCCTCGTCAACCGTTTTGGCGATTTTGGTTTTATGATTGGCACCGGGCTTGTCTTCGCCTATGCAGGTTCTGTCCACTATCAGGATGTCTTCAATGTCCGCAATGAGCTGGTATCGACATTCCTGCCGGGTACTGGTATCACCATTGTGACAGCTATCTGTCTGTTCCTCTTCATCGGTGCGATGGGTAAATCTGCCCAGTTCCCACTGCATGTCTGGCTGCCGGATTCCATGGAAGGTCCAACACCGATTTCCGCACTGATCCATGCGGCGACGATGGTGACTGCGGGCATCTTCATGATTAGCCGGCTGTCTCCGCTTTATGAACTGTCAGATACAGCGCTGTCAGTCATTGTCATTGTTGGGGCGATTACGGCGTTGATTCTTGGCTTTGTTGCCATGGTCCAGTCAGATATCAAACGTGTGGTGGCATTCTCAACCCTGTCTCAGCTGGGGTACATGGTGACGGCGCTGGGTGCTTCTGCCTACTCTGCAGGGGTATTCCATCTCATGACCCATGCGTTCTTCAAGGCGTTGCTCTTCTTGGCTGCTGGTTCAGTCATCTTGGGTATGCGGCATGATCAGGATATCCATCATATGGGGGGACTGCGGAAATACATGCCTTGGTCGTATGTCACGATGCTCATTGGTTCGCTAGCATTGGTCGGCGCACCTTTCTTTGCTGGCTTCTATTCGAAGGAATCCATTGTCCGTGCTGTCTGCGTATCCATGGTGACAGGTTCTGGATTTGCCGCAGTGGCACTCATCATCAGCTTGTTTGTGACAGGGTTCTATACATTCCGTCTTTTCTTCCTCGTTTTCCATGGTAAGGAACGTTTCCTGCGTCAGCAGCGGATCAATCAGCGGTTGGCAGAAGAGGGGGCACACGGAGAAGGCGAGGAAGAACATGGCATGATGCCGGGAGAAATGCCTGAAGAATCTTCTTGGCTCATCCGGATACCCTTGCTACTGCTGGCTGTGCCGTCCATCATCATAGGGTTTATTGCCGTTGAGCCTTGGCTCTTTGGCAGTTTTTTCAAGGATGTCATTTTTATTGATCATACACGCCATCCTGCTATGGGTATCCTGGCAAGCCATTTCGAAAGTGCCTTGCAGATGACTTTTCATGAAACCTTGTCTCCGACATTCATCCTGGTACTGGTAGGCATTGCCACAGCTTGGTACCTTTATATGGCAAAGCCGGTGCTGGCAGTCAAGCTCCGCAGGAAAATGCGTTTCCTTCACCGTTTCCTCTATGAACAGTACTACCTGAACCAGCTGTATATGAAAGTTATCGTCGGAGGAGCCTTGTATGTTGGCAATGCCTTATGGAAATGGATTGAAACCAAGCTCATTGAAGAATGGATCATTGCAGGATTTTTCATCAATGGTGTGAAAAAACTCGGAAACCTGGTCTGGAAAGCAGGCGATGTCTTTGTCATTGATGGCTTTATTGTGAATGGAAGTGCCAGACTGGTGGCATGGACCTCATCAATCATCCGGCATTTCCAGACAGGATATATCTACCATTATGTTCTTGTGATGATTGCCGGTTTGCTCGGGTTGCTGTTTTGGGTACTGCCGTTGACGTTGATATAAAAGGATAACTGGAAAATTATGCCTAATCTGATTTATTCAACATTTCCCATCCTGTCACTTGCCATCTGGGTGCCTGTGGCGTTCGGCATCCTGGTGCTGCTGTTCGGGAAAGATGAAAGGTCAGCAGCTGTACGCTGGGTATCCCTGCTGGGATCGTTTGTTAGCCTGCTGGTGACATTGCCATTGGTTTTCCAGTTTGACCGGGAAGCACATGGTCTGCAGTTCGTTGAGCGTCATCCATGGATAACACTTTTCAATGTCAACTATGACTTGGGTATTGATGGGATTTCGCTTTGGCTGATCATTATGACAGCTCTCATGCTGGTGATTGTTGTGGTTGCGGGTTGGCAGGTCATCACAACACAGGTTGCCCAGTATATGGGTTCATTCCTGATCCTGTCCGGTCTGATGATCGGGGTGTTTGCGACCTTTGACGGTCTGCTGTTCTATGTCTTCTTCGAGGCGACCCTGATTCCCATGTTTGTCATCATTGGCCTATGGGGTGGGGAACGTCGTATTTATGCTGCTTTCAAATTTTTCCTGTACACATTCTTTGGGTCACTGCCAATGTTGTTGGCATTGGTTTACCTATATCTCCAGACGCACAGTTTTAATCTCTATGACTGGTATCTGTTGCCTCTGCCATTGAATCCGCAGATTTGGATTTTCCTGGCGTTCCTGTCGGCATTCGCCGTCAAGGTGCCGATGTGGCCTGTCCATACCTGGCTGCCGGATGCCCATGTTGAGGCACCGACAGGTGGTTCGGTCATCCTGGCCGCCATCATGCTGAAGCTCGGGGCTTATGGTTTCATCCGTTTCTCCCTGCCGGTTGTGCCAGATGCATGCCGCCATCTTGACTGGCTGGTCATTGCCCTGTCATTGATTGCTGTCACTTATATCGGTCTGGTGGCGCTGGTCCAGAAAGACATGAAGAAACTCATTGCCTATTCCTCGATTGCCCATATGGGATTTGTGACACTGGGATTCTTCCTTTTTCAGGAAACGGCCCTGAACGGCGCCATCATCCAGATGATTTCCCATGGGTTTGTCGCTGCCGCCATGTTCCTCTGTGTCGGGGTGCTCTATGACCGTATGCATACCCGGCAGATCGCCGATTATGGTGGCGTTGTCCATGTTATGCCGCGGTTTGCAGCCTTCTTCGTTCTGTTTGCTTTTGCAAATTGCGGGTTGCCGGGAACATCAGGTTTTGTCGGTGAAGTCTTGGTTGTCATGGGAGCCGTCAAGACAAATCTTTGGATTGCCTGCGGGGCAGGGGTTTCCCTGATCCTTGGAGCATCCTATACCTTATGGATGATTAAACGAGTGCTTTATGGGGCTGTTGGCAATGAACATGTGGCGGCGTTGAAAGACATCAATGCCCGTGAGTGTTTGTTCTTGGCCATTCTAGCAGTCTGTGTGATTGCCGTCGGTGTTTATCCAGCCATCATCACGGATTATATGCAGACATCAGTCGCCGATCTCATGACGTTTGTGGGACAGATAAAGCTGTAAGAGACGGATAGCCCATGAGTACCATGAACCTGATGCCAGCTCTGCCCGAACTGATCCTGACAGCATCATTGCCAATCCTGATGCTGGTGGATCTCCTCGTGCCGCAGAAACGCAGGGACATCACCTTTTGGCTTTCCCTGGCGGTCATTGGTGCCTGCGCAGCGTACTCCTGCTGGTTGACAGGTTGCAACCGTGCTTCAATCATTTTCTATGGATCCTTCATGACTGATCCAGTGTCCCATATCCTTAAACTGTGCACCTATGCCGCCATGTTTTTCACGTTGGTCTATGCCCGCCGTTATGCCAATGAAAGGAACCTGACATCTGGCTATCTGGGCGGCGCCTTTTATCTATTGGCATTGTTTTCCCTGCTGGGGCAGATGACAGTCATTTCTTCCGCGGATTTCCTGACCCTCTATCTGGGGATTGAACTCATGACCTTCCCGCTCTATACCTTGGCAGCCCTCAAGCGTGAAGATGGCAAGGCACTGGAAGCGGCAACCAAATATTTCATCTTGGGTGCATTGGGAACTGGTCTGATGCTTTACGGTGTTTCCATGATCTATGGCGCAACCGGTTCATTCCGGTTTGCAGAAACAGCAGCCGCAATGACAGGGCATCAGGCCAATGGACTGATCATGGTCTTTGGTAT
This sequence comes from Oxalobacter sp., assembly GCA_051885335.1. GTDB lineage: Bacteria > Pseudomonadota > Gammaproteobacteria > Burkholderiales > Burkholderiaceae_D > Oxalobacter. Next base: position 11,436 of record JBJEXA010000115.1, read on the forward strand.
TGTATTCGTTGTCTGTGGCATCGCTTTCAAGCTGGGGGCTGTGCCGTTCCATATGTGGCTGCCAGATGTCTTTGAAGGTGTGCCAACAGCGGTCACCCTGCTGATTGGCGGTGCACCAAAGTTGGCAGGTTTCGCTGTCTGCCTGCGGATTTTAGGGCAGGGGCTGCTGCCGATGGCGCTTGACTGGCAACCAATGCTGATCGTTGCCGCCATCCTGTCGATGTCATTGGGTAATTTGGTTGCCATCATGCAGAAGAACATCAAGCGGATGCTGGCTTATTCTACTATCTCACATATGGGGTATATGCTGCTCGGGATGTTGTCAGGTGTCAGAATGACTGGTGAGGGTGGCGTTTCCTATACCGCTTATGGCGCATCCATGTATTACACCGTTGTCTATGTCCTGGCGACGCTTGGTGCGTTCGGTGTCATCATTGCACTGTCCCAGAATGATATGGAAGCCGAGAAACTTACCGATTTCAAAGGATTGCACCGGCGTAATCCCTGGATGGCATTCATCATGATGGTCTGCCTGTTTTCCTTTGCCGGGGTACCGCCGCTGGTCGGTTTCTACGGTAAAGTCGCTGTTTTCCAGGTAGCCATTGATGCCGGGCTGACCTGGCTGACAGTTATCGGCATCCTTTTCGCTGTGATTGGCGGTTTCTTTTACCTGCGGGTCATCAAGCTGATGTACCTGGATGCGCCTGTGGAAGAAAGCCGGATTGCCATCCCGAAAGATATGGGGATCACCTTGCTGATCAATGGAGCGCTTCTCATCCTGTTCGGTGTCTTGCCGGGAGCGTTGATGGATTGGTGCATTGAAACCGTCCGCATTTCGTTGATCTG
>JBJEXA010000116.1:0-12239 GCA_051885335.1 Oxalobacter sp.
ATACCTGTGGATTGTTGGCGGAGCCATTATGAGCATCCTGCTTTTTCTGCTGGCATCTGCATCCGAAAACACTGCTTTTTTTGACAGACACTATCCCTTGCTGGTTGGCATCTGTATTCTAGTTTCGACAGCACTGCTACTTTTAGTTTCCCTGATGCTGTGCCGTTTATACAAGAGGTACAAACGGGGAAAATTCGGTGTAAAACTCACATCAAAACTGGTTTTGCTGTTCGCTTTGATGGGCATCCTGCCAGGAGCAGTGATTTATATGGTCTCTGTACAGTTTGTCTCCCGTTCCATTGAATCTTGGTTCGATGTCCGTGTGGAAACCGCTTTGGATTCTGGGGTCAAACTGGCGCAATCCATGCTGGAAACTGCCCGGGGTAATCTGACATCGCGGGCAACCCGTCTGTCTACAGAACTTTCTGGCATGTCCCTGCAGGAGCAGAGTACCCTTTTGGCTTCCCGTTTCAGGAATACAGAAGGCGATATCCAAGCCATGGTCATCAACAGTAACGGTCGTGTGTTGGCTTCTTCTGAAACCGATCTTTCTGCCATTGAACAGAATCTGCCCCCTCCATCAGTCCTTGAACAGATGGAAAAAACCTACTCAGCCATTGAAGGTGCGATGGATAATCCTGATACACCTGAAAATGAACAGACTGAGCTTTCAATCCGTGTGATTGTTCCTGTCAATGGACAGGAACACACCTATCTGCAACTGTTCCAGCCAATCCCGGAAAATATCGCCACCAACGCTGAATCTCTCAGGGCCGCATATAGCGAGTACCAAATCCGTTCTGTCTCCCGTTCAGGGCTTCAGAAAATGTATATTGTCACGCTGTCATTGACATTGCTTCTCGCCATCTTTGGGGCAACAGCCACAGCATTCCAGCTTGCTGCCAACTTGGCAAGACCGCTCCTGCTGCTGGCACAGGGCACCAAAGCTGTCGCTGAAGGCAACCTGTCTCCTCGCCCTATTGTAGCCAGTACCGATGAACTGGGAACATTGACAAAATCATTCAATACTATGACGCTGCAGCTTGCAGAGGCAAGGTCTTCAGCAGAAAAAAGCCGTACTGAACTGGAAACAGCAAAAGCCTATCTTGAATCAATCATGACGAACATGTCTGCTGGCGTGATTGGATTTGACAACAACTTCAAACTGACGAATTGCAATGACCCTGCTTCACGGATTCTTAAACTGGACCTGAAACCATTCATCGGTACAGAACTGTCAAAAATTGACGGCATTGGACATTTCGCATCCAAACTCATCCAAGCATTTGCCCAGCTGTCCGCACAACAGGCTTCAGGCAACTCTGATGAAGATTTCCATCTGCAGCAACAGATTGAGATTCCTTTGCCATCATCCCCTCAACAGAAAGAATCCAACCAAACGCTGCTTGCACGCGGCTCATCTCATTACGTAAATGGAGAAAACCATTATATTGTGGTGTTTGATGACATCACAGAACTGATTTCCGCCCAGCGTTCCATTGCCTGGGGAGAAGTCGCCCGACGCCTGGCGCATGAAATCAAAAATCCGCTGACACCAATCCAACTGGCTGCTGAACGCCTCCAGATGAAGCTGAATGGGAAACTTGAAGATCAGGAAGCCGACATCCTTAAACGAAGCACTAATACGATTGTGAACCAGGTGATTGCCATGAAACAGATGGTGGATGACTTCAGAAATTATGCAAAAGCACCGTCAGCGCCCCTGATTCCTCTGGACCTGAATACCTTGGTTGAAGAAATCTCACATCTGTACGCCAATGACGGCGCAATGAATATTGTCCATCCGAAACTTGCTGAAGACCTGCCCGAAATCATGGGTGATGCGACACGGCTGCGTCAAGTCATCCACAATCTGCTTCAGAATGCCCTGGATGCCTGCAATGAAGTCATTGACCGTCCGGATTGGCAGCCAAACATAGAAATTATGACGGAAAAAGTCCATTATACGGACGCATCAGGTAAAATCTGCATTGCAGTCCGGCTTTCTGTCATGGATAATGGTCTTGGTTTTTCCCAGGAAATCATGTCCCGTATCTTTGAGCCATATGTCACAACCAAGGAACGTGGCACAGGGCTTGGTATGGCAGTGGTGAAAAAAATCATCGAAGAACATGATGGCAGGATAGACCTTCATAACCGGACAGACATCCAAGGGGCGGATGTTTCCATACTTTTCATGCAATTGGCCCCAGAAAAGGACAATATGATTTCCCAGCAAGGTTGATAACCTTTATTGAAGATTTAGTTTATGGCAAATATTCTAGTAGTTGACGATGAAATGGGCATCCGGGAACTACTCTCGGAGATTCTTTCAGATGAAGGGCATGTTGTGCAGACAGCAGAAAATGCCCAGCAGGCAAGTAAAGCCCGCATGGCAGGAACACCGGATCTTGTACTCTTGGATATCTGGATGCCGGATACTGATGGTGTCACCCTGCTGAAAGAATGGCAACGCGATGGCTACCTGACAATGCCTGTCATCATGATGTCTGGCCATGCCACCATTGATACTGCAGTTGAGGCTACCCGTATTGGTGCCATCAACTTCCTGGAAAAACCCATCGCATTGCAGAAATTGCTTCAGGCAGTCCGACAAGGTTTATCCCGTTCACAGGAAAAAGCGAAAATCGCTACATCAGTCTCCCGAGTGACAACAGTAGCCCAGCCCTCCCAAGAGAACCGGAACAATACCCAGTCTGCCACCGCCAACACACTAACACCTGTTCCTGTCACAAACAATATCCAACCAACCGTCAACACCTCCCTACTGGCATTTGACCTGCCGTTGCGGGAAGCAAGGGATATGTTTGAACGCATTTACTTTGAATACCATCTTGCCCAAGAAGGTGGCAGCATGACCCGCGTTGCAGAAAAGACAGGGCTTGAACGCACCCATCTTTACCGTAAGCTGAAACAGCTTGGTGTTGAACCAGTCAAGGCATCAAGGAAACACAGTTAAGGAAGGTACAAATGGATTATGTCAGATTAGGCAAAAGTGGCCTGAAAGTCTCTAAGATCTGCCTGGGGATGATGACTTATGGTTCTCCCAAATGGCGTCCATGGGTATTGGATGAAGAAGCATCCAGACCTTTTATCAAACGTGCCGTCGAGGCAGGCATCAACTTCTTTGACACGGCCAACCTGTATTCCAATGGACTCTCTGAAATCCTGACAGGAAAACTGTTGAGGGAATATACCAAACGGGATGAAGTTATTATTGCCACTAAAGTCTATTTCCATGTATCAGACAGCATCAATGCTGATGCTGCATCGTTGAAATCTGGTGGCATCCCGCCAAACACCAGCGGTCTTTCACGCAAACATATCTTTGCCGCCTGTGATGCCTCACTGAAACGGCTGAATACAGATTATATTGACCTCTATCAAATCCATCGTTGGGACTATGACACCCCGATCGAAGAAACAATGGAAGCCTTGAATGACTTGGTCAGATCAGGCAAAGTCCGTTATATCGGTGCTTCCAGCATGTGGGCATGGCAGTTTGCCAAGGCGCAGCAGGTGGCGAAAGAACACAACTGGTCCCAGTTCATCTCCATGCAGAATCATTACAACCTTGCTTACCGCGAAGAAGAACGTGAAATGATTCCGCTCTGCCGTGATCAGGGAATCGGATTAATTCCTTGGAGTCCTTTAGGTCGTGGTTTCCTTGCTGGAAACCGCAAGATGGATGACAAAGACACTTCCAAGAACAACTCTGCAACAGCACGTGCAAAATCAGACGAGCAGGCCATGCGCTACTTTTACCGTGATGCTGACTTTGCTGTCGTCGATGCATTATCCAAGGTCGCCAATGCCCGCGGCCTCTCAAATGCACAGATTGCCTATTCTTGGCTTCTGCATAAAGGCGTGACAGCACCGATTGTCGGTGCATCAAAACCTCACCATCTTGAACAGGCAATTGCTGCAGCAGATATCCAACTTTCCGCTGAAGAAATTGCTGCACTTGAAGCACCTTACCGACCGCATCAGATCACTGGTCATCGCTAAATCAGACTTGACTAAAGAAAAAACGGTTCACTGGAAATCCAGTGAACCGTTTTGTTTTGGAAGAAATGTCTTATTCTTTGGTTGTTTCTTCAACATCCTGAGGCTGTTCTGGACGGTCAACCAGTTCAACATATGCCATAGGCGCATTGTCACCCACGCGGAATCCCATTTTCAGGATACGCAGATAACCCCCGTTACGGTTCGCATAACGGGCTCCCAGTTCACCGAACAGTTTAACAACTATTTCACGGTCACGCAACCGATTGAAAGCCAAGCGTTTATTGGCCAAGGAATCTTTCTTGCCCAAGGTGATCAATGGCTCCACAACACGGCGCAGTTCTTTGGCCTTTGGCAGCGTTGTCTTGATTGCTTCATGGCGGAGTAGAGAGACAGCCATGTTGCGGAACATTGCCAAACGGTGTGATGTGGTCCGGTTGAGTTTTCTCATACCATGTTTATGACGCATTTTAAATCCTTTGTCTTATAATCCGGTTCTTCTATCAGTTGCCTGCGGACCGGTGTTGTCGGTTGATATTATTTTTCAAGCAAGCCGGCTGGAGGCCAGTAATCAAGCTGCATACCCAAAGTCAAGCCCCTGGATGCTAGAACTTCCTTGATTTCATTCAGTGACTTACGGCCAAGATTCGGTGTCTTGAGCAGTTCATTTTCAGTACGCTGGATCAAATCACCGATATAGTTGATGTTCTCAGCTTTCAGGCAGTTTGCAGAACGTACTGTCAGTTCCAGATCATCGACCGGTCTCAACAGAATAGGATCAACTTCTGGCTGTGGTGGTTCATCTGTACCACTGACACCGGTATCCTCAAGTGCTGCAAAGACATTCAGTTGGTCAACCAGGATACGTGCAGACTGACGGATGGCTTCTTCGGCAGTGATGACACCATTAGTCTCAATCGTAATGATCAGTTTATCCAGATCGGTACGCTGTTCAACACGGGCAGATTCAACGGCATAAGATACACGCCGGATTGGAGAGAATGAGGCATCAAGAACGATCCTGCCAATGGTTTTATTGGCATCTTCTCTCAGACGGCGCACATTTCCGGGAACGTAACCACGACCTTTTTCAACCTTGATGGTCATGTCCAACTTGCCATTTTCAGCAAGATTCGCAATAACATGATCTGGATTGATGATTTCAACATCATGGGACGGGTCAATATCGGCAGCAGTGACAACACCGGGACCTGATTTGCTCAGGGTCAGGATGACGGAATCCCTGTTATGGAGTTTGAACACAACATCCTTGAGGTTCAGGAGGATATCGACAACGTCTTCCTGAACACCATCAAGGATGGAATATTCATGTACAACACCCGCAATGGTCACTTCGGTCGGCGCATAACCGACCATAGATGACAACAGTACACGGCGGAGTGCATTACCCAACGTATGACCATAACCACGTTCGAACGGTTCCATTTCAACAACAGTACGCCCTTCACCAAGTGGCTCAACACTGACAATACGCGGTTTCAGAAAAGTATTTTGCATGTTTTGTCCTTTTCAATACCCTCGGCTCGTTACACCGATAAGGCTGATGGTACGGTTAATGCGCAGATCAACGTGAGTACAATTCGATGATCAGGGATTCGTTGACATCCTGGGCAAATTCACTGCGGTCTGGCAGGCGTTTGAAAGTCCCTTCCATTTTCTTGACATCAACAGAAACCCAGTCAGCAAAACCCAGCTGTTCTGCCAGATTCAGGGATTCTATGATACGTGCCTGTTTCTGTGCTTTTTCACGGACAGAGATGACATCATCCGGTTTGACCTGATAGGATGGGATATTGACAACCTTACCATTGACCAATAAGGCCTGATGGCTGACAATCTGACGGCTTTCTGCACGGGTAGAGCCAAAACCCATACGGTAGGCCACGGTATCCAGACGGGATTCCAACAGCTGCATGAGGTTATCACCGGTATTGCCTTTACGGCGTTCTGCTTCAGCGAAATAACGGCGGAACTGTCTTTCCAGGATGCCATACATACGCTTTACTTTCTGCTTTTCGCGGAGCTGATTGCCATAATCAGACATACGCGCACCGGATTTCATACCGTGCTGTCCCGGTTTCGTATCCAGTTTGCATTTAGAATCCAGAGAGCGGCGAGCACTCTTCAAGAATAAATCGGTACCTTCACGACGTGAAAGTTTTGCTTTTGGTCCAATGTAGCGTGCCACAATATTTCCTTTAAATGTTTTGATTGACGCCCCAATGCAGGCGCAAGTTATACCGATGGGATGATATAACTGTGGTCTTCACAATTTCCAAATCAGATGCGCCGGCGTTTTGGAGGACGGCAGCCATTGTGAGGGATTGGGGTGATATCCTGAATTTGGGTAATACGGATACCCAGTGCATTCAGCGCGCGAACTGCCGATTCACGGCCAGGTCCTGGTCCCTTGATTTTTACTTCAAGACTCTTGATACCATATTCCATCGCAACTTTGCCAGCGGCTTCGGCAGCGACCTGTGCGGCAAAAGGTGTGGACTTACGGGACCCCTTGAAACCAGCGCCTCCGGAAGTCGCCCAAGTCAAGGCATTGCCCTGACGGTCACTGATGGTAATAATTGTATTGTTGAAAGAAGCATGCACATGTGCAACACCTTCTGCAATGTTTCTCTTCACCTTCTTGCGCATGCGAGCTGCTGCACTATTAGATGCCTTTGCCATATGTTTTCCTCGATCCGTCTTTTATCCAAACAGATAATTAATACCTATTTATTTCTTCAATGATTGAGCGGCCTTGCGCGGTCCTTTACGGGTACGTGCATTCGTGCGTGTACGCTGTCCCCTGACAGGCAGGCCACGACGATGGCGCAGACCGCGGTAGCAGCCTAAATCCATCAGCCGCTTGATGCTCATGGAAACTTCGCGGCGCAAATCACCTTCAATCACGAATTTGTCGATTTCAATACGAAGTTTTTCAAGTTCGGAGTCATCCAGATCCTTCACTTTCTTGGCTGGGTCCACACCGGTTGCTTCACAGATGACCTGTGCACGTGGGCGACCGATACCATAGATAGCGGTAAGGCCGATGACAATGTGCTGTTGATTGGGAATGTTTACCCCTGCAATACGTGCCATTCGATAAGTCCTAAATTGACGTTGATTAACCTTGTCTCTGTTTGTGACGTGCTTCACTGCAGATTACACGCACAACACCTTTTCTCTTAATGATTTTACAGTTGCGGCAGATCCGCTTTACTGATGCCTGAACTTTCATTTCTTCCTCATCTTGATAAGTTGAATTCAGTTATTTAGTCCTAAAAACAATCCGGGCGCGACTTAAATCGTAAGGAGTCAGTTCGACAGTTACCTTGTCTCCAGGAAGGATACGGATATAGTTCATCCGCATTTTTCCTGAAATATGCCCCAATACCATATGTCCATTTTCCAGTTTCACGCGGAATGTCGCGTTAGGAAGATTATCAACAATCTCTCCCTGCATCTGGATAACGTCGTCTTTAGCCATATACCTTTGTCTTTATGTTATTCCCGGCCTTTGCCGTTTTTGAAATTAGCTTTTCTCAGCAGAGAATCATACTGCTGTGACATGATGTGGTTCTGAACCTGGGACATAAAGTCCATTGTCACAACGACAATAATGAGCAGCGAAGTACCACCAAAATAGAAAGGCACCTGCCAACGGGCAACCAAGAATTCCGGCAGTAAGCATATTAGTGTAACATAAATTGCGCCTGCGAGGGTCAATCTCATCAGAATCTTGTCAACATAACGACCGGTCTGTTCGCCCGGACGGATACCAGGAATAAATGCCTGGCTCTTCTTCAGGTTATCAGCAGTCTCCTTGCTGTTGAAAACCAATGCTGTATAGAAGAAACAGAAGAAAATGATTGCCGCTGCATACAGGACAGCATGAACCGGTTCTCCTGGCGCCAGTGAAGCAGAGAGGTCTTTCAGGAAGCGGACAAACATGCTGTCATCTTCACCGCCTGTCGCAAACCAGCCGGCGATCGTTGCTGGGAACAGGATGATGGAAGATGCAAAAATCGGAGGAATGACCCCTGCCATATTGACCTTCATAGGCAGGAAGCTACTCTGACCACCATAAAGTTTGTTGCCAACCTGACGTTTTGCATAATTGATCAGGATTCTGCGCTGTCCACTTTCAAAGAAAACAACGATAAAAGTGACAACAACAACAATCGCACAGATTACCAACGCTGTCAGAGTGGTCATGGCTCCCGTACGGACCAACTCAATCAACCCGGTAATGGCATTAGGCAAGCCAGCTGCAATACCTGCGAAAATCAGCATGGAAATTCCATTGCCAAGACCATGTTCTGTCATCTGCTCACCCAACCACATCAGGAACATGGTGCCTGTCACCAAAGTGATAACCGCAGTGAACCGGAAAACCCATCCCGGTTCCAAAACCAGGCCAGGCTGGGATTCCAAGGCAACCGCAATGCCAAGTCCCTGAAAAATCCCCAGTGCCAGTGTACCGTAACGGGTGTACTGCGTTATCTTTCTCCTGCCTGCCTCGCCTTCTTTCTTCAATGCATCGATTGTCGGAGAAACAATACCCAGCATCTGCACAATAATAGACGCAGAAATATAAGGCATGATGCCCAACGCAAAGACCGTGAAGCGGGAAAGCGCACCACCCGAGAACATATTGAACATCCCCAGGATACCACCGGAATTCTGATTGAACAGCAGGGAAAGCTGATTCGAATCAATTCCCGGTACGGGAATATGCGCCCCCAACCGGAACACGACCATTGCAATGATCAAGAACAACAGGCGCTTCCAAGGGAAGCCGGCCATTGCCTTATTGGAAGGATTTGATGACGTAGCCAACTGAATACCTCTGCTTTTCTGTTATCAAGCGACCTTGCCGCCTTTTTCTTCAATTGCGGCTTTGGCCCCTTTAGTAACAACAAGTCCGTTCAGGGTGATACCTCTGTTGATTTCACCAGAGAGGATGACCTTGACGGTCTTGACCAACCCAGAAACCAATCCTGCCTGTTTCAGGACAAGAATGTCGATGACATCAACTCCCAGGCGGTCTAAATCGGAAAGACGGACCTCAGCACGGGTCTGCGCTGCCAAGGACTTGAACCCCCGTTTCGGCAGACGGCGCTGGAGAGGCATCTGACCGCCTTCAAAACCAACTTTGTGGAAACCACCAGCACGGGACTTCTGGCCTTTATGCCCACGGCCAGCTGTCTTACCAAGACCAGACCCGATGCCACGGCCAACACGGCGCGCACTCTTCTTCGAACCTTCTGCAGGCTTTAAATTATTCAATTCCATAATTTATCCTGTCTCCTAAATCAAAGGACCTGAACGAGATACTGAACCTTGCGGATCATGCCACGTACTGCCGGCGTGTCTTCCAAGGTGGAGACAGAGTTCAGTTTACGCAGGCCAAGGCCACGTACAGTATCACGATGAGATTTCTGGGTGCCAATAAGGCTCCTGACCAATTTAACTGTAATCTGGTTAGACATAATCGATTACCTCACCCAATAATTTCTTCAACGGTTTTGCCACGTTTTGCAGCGACATCCGCAGGCGTATTCATGGATGCCAGCGCATTCAGGGTCGCACGGACCATATTGTATGGATTGCTGGAACCAAAAGATTTCGCAACCACGTTGCTGACGCCCATTACATCAAAAATCGCACGCATTGCACCACCAGCAATCACACCGGTACCCTGCTTGGCAGGATTCAGCATGACTTTAGAAGCACCATGCTTACCGATAATGGTATGCTGAAGGGTGCCGTCTTTCAGGGTTACCTTGAACATGTTGCGACGGGCTTCTTCCATCGCTTTCTGCACTGCCAGAGGAACTTCCTTCGCTTTACCCTTGCCCATGCCGATACCGCCATCACCGTCGCCAACCACCGTCAAGGCGGCAAAGCCCATGATGCGCCCACCTTTGACAACCTTCGTAACGCGATTGATGGAAATCATTTTTTCACGCAGTCCATCATCATTGCGATCGCTCTGTGTCTTCTGTTGCATTTTTGCCATGGTTATTTCCTTAGAACTTCAAACCTGCTTCACGAGCAGCTTCAGCCAATGCTTTTACACGACCGTGGTATCTAAAACCGGAGCGATCAAAAGCGACTTCAGTAATTCCAGCCTCAAGAGCCTTTTCAGCAATCCTTTTGCCAACAATCTGCGCTGCAGCGACATTGCCACCGCTCTTGCCTCCCAATGCTTCACGGACATCCGCCTGCAGGGTGGAAGAAGAAGCCAATACCCTCGCATCAGGCCCAATAATGTTTGCATAAATGTGCTGATTGGTACGATGTACCGATAAACGCGTTGCTTTCAGGACAGCAATCTTGATCCGTGCCTGACGTCCACGGCGCAAACGAGATTCTTTCTTGTTCATCAGTTGCCCCTATTACTTCTTCTTAGTTTCTTTGATCTTGACATATTCGTCTGCATAGCGGACTCCCTTACCCTTATAAGGCTCAGGTTTACGGTATGCGCGGATATCTGCCGCCACCTGTCCCACCAGATGCTTATCAACACCCTTAACAACGATTTCCGTTGGAGAAGGGGTTTCGCATTTGATGCCTTCCGGCATTTCATGAACGATAGGATGGGAATAGCCAAGCGACAGGTTCAACTTGTTGCCCTGCGCCTGCGCACGGTAACCGACACCGACCAAAGCCAGACGTTTTTCAAAGCCCTTGCTGGCACCGATAACCATGTTGTTGAGCAATGCACGGCTTGTCCCCCACATTGCGGATGCTTCACGGGTGTTATTGACAGCCTCAACTTTCAGCGCACCGCCTTCTTCCTTGATAACAACCAGATCACTGAAGACCCGGCTCAGGGAACCCTGTGCCCCCTTGACAGTAACCTTGCTTCCTTCGATAGATGCCGTAGTTCCATCAGGAATTGCAATCTGCATTTTTCCAACTCTAGACATTCTTCACTCCTTAGGCGACATAGCAGAGAACTTCACCACCTACACCAGTTGCCCTAGCCTTGCGGTCAGTCATGACACCTTTGGAAGTAGAGATGATTGCAACACCCAAGCCATTCATGACACTAGGCAGCTCATCGCGTCCTTTGTAGATGCGGAGACCTGGACGGGAAACCCGTTCCAGACGTTCAATAACAGGACGGCCGACATAATATTTCAGACCGATATTCAATTCAGCCTTGCCAGCTTCCTCAGTGACGTTGAAAGAATCAATATAACCTTCATCTTTCAAGACGGTTGCAATTGCCACCTTGACTTTGGAGGACGGCATTGCCACAGAATTTTTCTTGACCTGCTGCGCATTACGGATGCGAGTCAGCATATCTGCGATAGGATCGCTCATACTCATAACAATTCCTCCTGCTTACCAGCTAGCTTTAGTAATGCCCGGAATCTCACCACTCATTGCGTATTCACGCAGTTTGGTGCGTCCAAGGCCGAATTTACGGAAAGTACCACGTGGACGACCGGTCAACGCACAGCGGTTGCGCTGGCGGGTCGGATTCGCATTGCGTGGCAATGCCTGCAGTTTCAGACGAGCTTCGTAACGTTCTTCTTCAGACTTACTCTGGTCGTCAATGATCGCTTTGAGTTCAGCGCGTTTTGCTGCATATTTTTTCACGAGTGCAGCACGTTTCAATTCACGGTTGATTAATGACAACTTTGCCATGGCTTATCAGTTCCTAAAAGGGAATTTAAATGCGGAAAGAAGTGCCTTAGCCTCTTCATCGGTTTTTGCAGTCGTGGTGATGCTGATGTTCAGGCCGCGCAGCGCATCGATCTTATCGTATTCGATTTCCGGGAAAATAATCTGTTCCCTGATGCCAAGGTTATAGTTGCCACGGCCATCAAAAGAACGTCCATTGACACCACGGAAGTCACGCACCCGTGGAAGCGCAATGGTAACCAGCCTGTCAAGGAATTCATACATCCTGTTTCCACGCAGGGTAACCATACAGCCGATAGGATAACCTTCACGGATCTTGAATCCGGCAATGGATTTACGCGCCCGGGTTACGACCGGCTTCTGACCCGCAATTTTGGCCAGATCCTCTGTCGCATGATCGATAACCTTCTTATCCGCAACAGCTTCAGACAAACCCATATTCAGGGTAATCTTGGTAATCCGCGGAACTTCCATCGAAGATTTGTAGGAAAACTTTGCCATCAGGTCGGCAACGATTTTCTCTTTATATATAGCCT
>JBJEXA010000117.1:0-12116 GCA_051885335.1 Oxalobacter sp.
TGTTGATGAACCGCCAGAAAGAATCCTTTGTCCCCAGGGAGGGACAGGCGCAGTGGGGGCATTGCCTTTTGCCGTTCCAAGAGGCCTCAAAGACAACGGGTTTGTCGGAAATCAGTTTTGTGATGCGCAGTTCAGGCAGTCCGGATAGAATAGCGTACATGGGAATTTCCTTCTTTGGTCGGAATCGGGATTCCCATAGGCATAGCATGCGGCCTGCTATGCCGCTTCTTTTTCTGATGCCCCTCTTTTTGATGGAGAGCCAAAAAACCATCACCGACACAGCAGCCCAATACCAAGCCAGGGAAACCCAAATCACCCAGGAAACCGCCAAACTCAAACAGGAACTCAAACATACTCAAGCTAAAAAACCTCTGCCTGCTGATTGCCGCCTTGATGCTGACCGCCTGTGCATCATCCAGCAAGCCGTCACCGCAGCCAATCACCGTGCCCCTTGACTCGGCATTGGCAAAACCCTGCCCGGCAATCCAGCCACCGGCAAGCACCGACATCGACCAATACCTCGACTGGACATTAGACCTCCTCGCCAAATACAGCGACTGCGCCGCCAGGCATGATGCGGTCGTCAAGGCGTGGCCGAAATGAAAAAACGCCTCCAGCTGGAGGCGTAAAATGAAACAAAGTGAAACTGCCTAATCACTGAATGCGCAACTCAACCGACTTGCCCAAAGCCTTGAAGGCGGCACAGACCGTATCAATCTTGGTGTTATGCCTTAAATCCAGAATCCTTGTTACATCCTGAGAACGGATACCCATCTTTCTTGACAAATCCACTGGACGTACGTTTTGGGCAAGCATCTCATTCAACAGCATCACCTTTGCCGAAACGCTCACAGGTAACTCAATCAACCGGTCACCTGCCTGTGGTTCTGACGGCAAAGGAACCGCCTTTTTCTCATCCAGATACCAATCAATCGAATCCAATAAAACATCCTCTGCCATCGCCATCGCTTCTTCTTCAGTATCTCCCTGAGTAATCGCCTCCGGAATGTCATGGAAAGTCACAACAAAGCCACCGGCTTCCTTGTCTTCCGTAAATGTTGCTGGGTATTTCATCTCCATATCTCCTGTTTTGACTCCTGTTGACAGCCCCTTTTGGGGGCTGTCAGTCTATTTGATTTTCAACTGTTTCTTAATCCCGTTTATCAATCCCGTCTTGAGTTCCTGCGCTGGATGTCTGGGTAGGTGGGACATCTGACCATTTAAGAAAACCCGTATGTGATTTGTCCTTTCTTCGAAAGTCGCTCCGAGCTTCTTCAGGTATCTCATGAATTCACTTTGTTTCATCGGCATCCTTTGTTGTTCGACATATTTATAAGTAAAAATGCTTATAAATACAAACTTTTTTGCTTATAAAATATTGATGTAAATCAAGAAAACGGAAATTAAAAAACAGGGATTCAGTTCGATTCCCACTGTTTGGAAAAATGAAATGAATGCTTTGTTTTACTGTGAACTTTAACAGTAAAATAACAGTAAAATTACTGCATGTGTAGCCATCCCCTAAAATAGGTGCATGTAAAATTGGAGTTCTCCCGGAATCAGGAGAACGGAATGAAGAAATCAAGATTCAGCGAGACACAGATACTGAACATACTCAAGGCGGTTGAGTCAGGCAGGACAGTCCGTGATGTCTGCCGTGAGAACGGCATATCGGATGCGACCTTCTACAACTGGCGGGCAAAATATGGTGGCATGCAGCCGTCCGACCTGAAAAGGCTGCGTGAGCTTGAACAGGAAAACGCCCGCCTTAAACGGATGTATGCCGATGCCTGCCTGGACAACCAGATCCTGAAGGAGATAGTCGGAAAAAAGTTCTGAATCCTGCCCAGAAGCGTGAAACCGTTGAGCATGTACGGCAGCAGGTGCTTGGTGCCAGTATAAGAAGGATATGCCGTCTCTGTGGCATCAGCGTCTCGGTTTACCGTTATCAGTCCACGGGACGCAGGGATGATGATGAGGTATCCAGGGTATTGATGGAGCTGGCACAGCAGTATCCGGCATATGGCTTCGCCAAACTGTTCCATCTGGTCAGGAACATGGGATATACCTGGAACCATAAACGGATACACCGGATTTACTGTGCCCTGAAGCTCAATTTCAGAAGGAAAGGCAGGAAACGGCTGCCCAACCGCCATCCATCACCGTTGGCGGTACCGGTACATGAAAACGGCTGCTGGTCGCTGGACTTCATGAGTGACGCCTTGAGCAATGGGCGCCGTTTCAGGACATTCAACGTCATCGATGATGACAGCCGGGAAGCACTTGCGATAGAGATCGACCTGAGCCTGCCATCGAAGCGGGTCATCCGTGTACTGGACAGGCTGGTTGAATACAGGGGGAAGCTCATTAAAATCAGGATGGACAACGGACCGGAATTCGTATCAGTCGAGCTTGCAGGCTGGGCGGAAAAGAACCACGTCATACTGGAACACATCCAGCCTGGCAGACCGATGCAGAACGGCTATATCGAGCGGTTCAACAAATCCTACCGTGCAGAAGTGCTGGACATGTACCTGTTCAGGACATTGGAAGAAGTCAGGGAAATAACCATGGAATGGATGGCGGAATACAATGAAATCCGCCCACATGAATCGCTTGGGAACCTGCCTCCACGGGCATTTTTGATGAAAAACAACGGGAAAGTCTCTAATTTAAGTTGTGCCTAAAATGGGGAGGTTTACAACGGTTCCAACCATATTATCGAGAATTGATTGGTATCCTGAAAAAGTAAAGCCTATCTTGCCGTTTTTAGGAAGAGCCGTTTTGGGCACGTAGATGGTGAGTTTGAATGTGATGAAATAGCAAGCGAGAAGGGGACTCCGAATTTAGGGGCATTCCACAACAGGAGGTTTTTCCTTGTCTCTTCCGCAATCAGAAACGCGGAGGATGCACGTGAAGTCTTCGCACATGAGATTCTCGGGCATTATGGCCTTCGCGGCTTCTTCGGTAATCGGCTCAATCACGTACTCGCTGATATCCTCGCTCATAATGAAAATGTCCTTGATAAGACCGAGTAAAAATCTGCGGCTGTTGAAATCGAAGGCTGAACATCCTTTGGCAGAGGTGGACTGGAAAGCCTGTCTTGCCAAAACATGGGTTACTCCGGAAGGGCAGACCCTTCCTGGTCGTACCGTTCTTGAGCATTGCCAGATTGTTGGCCGGATTGCTGAGGCACTGATTGTCAGCATATGGCCTCGCAGAATGGCTGGACAGCTTTTTCCCTACAACCTGCCTTTGCTTGCTGCCTTGCATGATGTGGGTAAGGTCACACCGATTTTCCAGAAGAAGCTTGCCTTGGCATTGACTGGAAACAGGCTGGGGGAAAGGGACAGGATTCTTGAAGCCAGCTACGGATGGCATGCAGGGGCTTCCCGTTTGACCATGCTTTCGGAACATATTCCGGAAGTCTTTGCGTGGGTTGCCGGTGCACATCACGGCAATATGGAGCGGTCGCTTCAAACGTTCCAGGACAATGAAGCTTTGGGCGGTTCCCAGTGGGATATGGCAAGACATGAGGCGCTGTCTTCACTGCAGAAAATTTTTCCGGGGCCTGACTTTGCAGAAAACACAGATGAATGGAAAGTCCGTGTGGGAGGTGGACTGCTGACTGTTGCTGATTGGATCGGTTCAGGACAATGTTTTGACAATCCTGATGTTCCATGGGAACCATTGGTGGCAGATGCCATTGCCAATGCCGGTTTCTATAGACCGCATATACTCAAGGGACTGGATTTCCAGTCTGTATTTGGATTTGCGCCAAGACCGGCACAGATGGCACTTATCAATCAAGTAAACGGTCCAGGTGTCTATATCCTTGAAGCTCCGATGGGCATGGGTAAAACGGAAGCGGCGTTGTATGCTGCCTATAAGGTCCTCTCTGAAGAAAAAGCCCGCGGAATCTATTTTGCCCTGCCCACCTGTGTCACTTCCCAAAAAATGCATGTCCGATTCAATGATTTCCTGAAACGGATTATTTCAGACGATGATGCCTGGAAAGCCCAGTTGCTGGTAGGTTCAAGGCATCTTGAAGAGGCTGACCTCGGTGGCGATGCCGCCCCAGGGCAAGCATGGTTCAGTGCCGGTAAACGGAAGATACTGGCACCGTTCGGGGTAGGAACCATCGACCAGGCACTTTTCTCTGTCATGATGGGACGCTCCAATCTTGTTGGGTTGGCAGGATTGTCTGGTAAGGCCGTCATCTTGGATGAAGTGCATTCCTATGATCTCTATACGGGTACACTCCTCCAACGTCTGGTTGAGAAACTCAGTCAGCTCCAGTGCACGGTCATCATCCTCAGTGCAACCCTGACAAAGGGCAGACGGATTGAGATGATTGGTCTTGAAGGCAAGACTGCCGATGATATTTCAGATGCCTATCCGCTGATTAGTGGTAAGCCTTTTGAAAGCCCGATGGTGGAATCCCCTGTTTCTGGTGCTGAACAGAGTTCCACTTTAATCCGCTTGGAAACAGACGAGGCATCTGTTTTAGCAGAAGCGGTCGAGCGGGCAAAGGACGGTGAGCAGGTGCTTTGGATTGAGAATACCGTCCGTGAAGCACAGGACAAGTATCAGGTATTTGTGGATGACTTAGATGGTGCTGATATCGAAATTGGCCTGCTTCACTCCAGATTCCTTCCCCGGCATAGACGGGAACAAGAAGACTATTGGGTAGCAATCTATGGTAAGGAAGGAAAGTCGGCAAGGCGCAGGCATGGCCGGATTCTGGTCGGAACACAGGTGCTGGAACAGTCTTTGGACATCGATGCGGATTTCTTGGTTTCAAGGCTCGCACCTACCGATATGCTCCTGCAGCGGACAGGACGCCTCTGGCGGCATAAAGACACTGTCAGGCCAGATTCATCAAGCAGGCAGGCCTGCATCCTGATTCCTGACCGGCAGATAGAAGATAATGGGTTGGTTTCAGTTCCACCTGCTTTTTCTGGTACATTCAATGTCTATTTCCCCTATGTCTTATTAAGGACATTGGAAGCATTCCAACAGCATGGAAACAGACTGGATATGCCGGGAGATATCCGTCCCTTACTCGAAGCAACTTATCAGGACCGGGAAGAAACAGGCGCCTTACGCCATTCAAAATACCAGATGATGCAAGGGGACGGACGGCGGAAAGGAACTGAACAGCAACGTCAGCTGGCAATGGTTGGTGCAGTCACTGAAGGGCATATTCCGACAAGACTCGGCGAAGACAGTGTCGATGTCCTTCTGCTGAAGAGGCTTTTTACAGTCGGGGAGGAAAGCAAGAAAAAGACCGTGGCTGAAACCCTGGATGGCGACCGGATTGAATTGCCTTGGTCGTCAGCGACACCCCGTGCAGTCATCAGGCACCTTTCAGCCAGGCTGGAAAAAGAAATCCTGCAAGTGCCAAGAACCAGAGGGCTACCATCCCCAGACCTGAATTATTACAGCAGGACTTTCCTGCTTGACCGGTACCTTTATTTAGGTGACGGGGATTCCCAATCTGGCACCAGAATCCTGTTGATGGTTTCTGATGGGGCTTCAAGATTTGCCTACCGTTATGGGAAAACAGAAGGTTATATTGGATTTCAGATACTCAAAGGGGAATAAACATGGACTTTTCTTTAGTCGATGATCCTTGGATACCGGTCACTGGGGATTCCAGGAAGAGCCTGTATGAGGTCTTTTCAGAGAAAGACATCGCTGGGTTGGGTGGAAGTCCTTTGGAGAAGATTGCTTTGTTCAAATTGCTACTTGCCATCTCGCAGGCGGCCTATACGCCAGCTGATGAGCAGGACTGGCTGTCTTTGCAACCGGAAGGACTGGCATCAGCTGCCAGGGAATATCTGCTGAAATGGAAACCGGCGTTCAACCTGTACGGAGAGAAGCCTTTCCTGCAGATACCAGCCATATCAGCAGCAAAAAACTTTCCGTTCCAGTCATTGGATCCAGAAATCAATATGGGTAACACCACAGTCCTTTTTGACCATTCGCGTGAGAAAGAACTGACGGATGCTGACCGGGCTTTGCTACTTCTGACGGTCATCAACTTTGGTTTCACAGGCAAGCTTGATAATACTGTTGTCCTGTCTTCCGGGTATTCAGGAAAAGTCAATGACAAAGGTAAACCCAGTACTGGGACAACAAGTCCTGCCCTGGGGTATCTAGGCTATCTCCACACTTGGTTGCAGAGCGATTCTATCTGGAAGACGCTTTGGCTGAATCTTTGGACACAAAATTCCCTGATGCATGAAAAACTCAAGGTCAGATATCCTTTTGGGGTGGGGAAAGCCCCTTGGGAATCGATGCCCGCAGGTGAAGATGATGAGATTGCCAAACAGCTGAAAGGTAGCCTGTTGGGTAGGCTGGTTCCGTTGGGACGTTTCTGCCTTATCGATGGCAACGAAATCCATTGTTCCGAGGGGATTGCATATCCCAGCTATAAAAACGGGAATGCAGACCTGACTTGTGCTTTGAAGCATTCAAAAGATGGTTTCCAGGCATTGTGGTCAAATCCTGAGAAGAAACCTTGGCGGGAACTGACTTCGCTGCTTCGGTTCAGTGATGACAAAAACGGATTCGAGTGCCTACAGTCCAAGATGTGCCTGTTCATCCATATCAATACCCTGAAGCAACATGGCAGAATCCTGCCACTGGAAATCTGGAGCGGTGGGTTGCGGGTAAGTCCAGGAACAGGAAAACAATATCTTTCCGGTACAGATGATTATGTTGAGTCAGTGCTGGCATTGGAAATGACGGAACTGTCAGAAAACTGGCTCATCAGGCTGAAGGCTGAGATGGAACAGTTGGATGAACGGTCGAAACAGCTTTTTGCCTGTGTCAATGGTTATGGTAGGCAGCTCAACAAGGATAAATCCGATGGTGCGCCGAAAGCAGCTGTCAGGGCTTATTGGGAAAACTGCGGGAAGCTCAGTCAGGAACTGGTGGATGCCTGTTATGCAGAAAGGTCAGTTCCTGATCAGAAAACCGATGAGACAGCTGGAGGCTTGGGATTGTTGCACCGGAAATTCTATCGGGTTTCATGTGACGCATACGATGCTGTCTGTCCGAGGGGGACATCAAGACAGATGGCTGCTTGGGTGAAGAACCGTCCTGGATATTTACTGAAAGGCAAATGAAATGGAAAAACAGGAAACAAGCAAAGAAGCTTATTTCGTCAACAGTGTTTTTCTGGCGAAGGGAAACAATGGCCTGAAGGCGAAGCTGAAAAGGGCCGATGTGCCATCTATGGCATACCAGAGTTGGGAATTCCTGCTGAGTCATGGCATCAATCTGGAATGGGAAGATGACCGGCGGAGTGCCGCCTTGGTTGCTGCTGCCATTGCAAAGTCCGATGTGACAGGAAATGGCTCTTTGGGGTTGGGCAGGGCACTGGCGGAAGCTTTTAAGGATAGTGATTCCGGTTCTTCTGAGGACAACGCCTCGCCAGCTTCCCAGCGGTTGAGGCGGTTGATTGCCTGTTCCAGCGTTGAAGAGCTGTTACAGGTCTTGAGGCCGATGCTCTCATTGATTGACAGCAGATTGACCAGTGGGCATCTGGATTATGCACGTCTGTTGCGCCAGCTATGGGACTTCCATTGGGAAGACCGGCAGGAACGTATCAAGATTGGTTGGACGCAGGACTTCTACCGTCAGAAAGGCAAGGATTTATGAGTTATCTTATTCTCCTTGAGGTCGGCCGCCGTGACTTGAGTAGGCTTGCCATCACCGATTCCTATTCTGTCCATCGCTTGATATACAACCTTTTCGATGATGTCAGGTCTGAAGGCGAGAAACAGCAGTCCATCCCCGCCAATTTTTGCTATGCCGATTTGGGTGGCAATACCCTGAGACGTCAATTCCTGGTGTTGTCTGACCGCTTGCCACGAGCGCAGGAATGGCAGGACAGTAGCATATCCGTGAAAAAAGTGGAGGACCGTTATCTTGAAGAAAAGGCATACCGTTTCAAGATTATCATCAATCCCACGACACGGGACTCGGCTACCCAGGCATTGAAACCTGTGAAGGGACGGGAAGCCATTGCAGACTGGTTTCTTCAGCGGGCAGAAAAGAACTGGGGATTCAGACCGAATCCTGAGACCTTGATAGTCGATAAGGTCGAGGTCCAAGTTTTTACTGCCAAGAACAACCGCAGGATCACTCTGGCACAGGCACATCTATCAGGCACTTTTGAGGTCACTGACAGAACCTTGTTCATCAAAGCCTTCAAGGCAGGTATCGGACGGGGCAGGGCGTTTGGCTGCGGACTATTGCAGATTGTACCGGTTAAATGATTTTGAAAATTTTTTAAAGGAATAAAAATGGAAAACCGATTTCTGAAAACACGTGTTGAGTTCCACATCCTTCAGAGCTTCCCTGTCACCTGCCTGAACCGGGATGACCTTGGTAGTCCCAAGACAGCCATTGTCGGGGGTGTACAGCGTGCCCGCATCAGTTCGCAGTGCTGGAAACGGCAGGTACGTCAGGCGCTTCAGGAACAGGGAGTCAAACTGGCTGTCAGGACAAAACATCTCGATACCATGATTCAAAACGCCTGTCTTGCCAAAGGGGCGACTGAAGAACAGGCTAAGAAAGCAGGTGAGATGATGGCAAAGAGCCTGGCTGACAATGCCTTAATCTTTGTGTCAGAGGGTGAAGCGGCGGCTTATGCCGATTATGCTGCTGAACAGGGATTCTTTGTAGCAGGAGACAATCAGAAAACCAAGGTCAATGAGAAAGAACTGACCAAGGCTTTGACAAAAATCTCGAAAGCGGTATCAACCCGTTCTGCTGATGGGCTTGATATTGCGTTGTTTGGAAGGATGGTAGCGGCATCTCCGCAGATGAACATCGAGGCGGCAGCAAGTTTCTCACATGCCATCTCAACGCATAAGGCAAGCCCTGAGATTGAATTCTTTACTGCGCTGGATGATATGCCGACAGAAGAGGAACAGGGATCGTCCCATATGGGGTCATTGGAATATACTTCTGCGACCTATTACCGTTATATCTGCCTTGATTTGGGTCAGCTGGCACAGACATTGGGAATTGAGGATCCTGCCGCATTGGACAACGAAATGAAAACCTCGGTCAGTGCCTTCATCAAGGCGCTGTACATAGCCGTCCCTTCAGCGCGTCAATCTACACAGTCAGGAGTCTGCGGTTGGGATTATGCCCGTATCCTGATTCGAAAGGGACAACCATTGCAGTATGCCTGTGACACACCGGTCAAGACTGCTAATGGTGGTGGATACCTGGCATCCAGCATCAAGGCGCTTGATGGTTTCCTATCAGCTAAAGAAAGGATGTCTGGCTCCCTTTTTGGCAAGATTGATGAGGCTGTACTGTCTGCCGAACAGGGTTCTATTGATGAAGTCATTGCTAAAGTCCTGAAATCAGTTGGGTTGGATAAATGACCAGATATGTCTTGATGTGGCTGGAAGGGCCACTGCAATCATGGGGGGCAGATTCGAAATTCAACAGGCGGGAGACGCTTCCCTTTCCTTCCAAATCAGCAGTTTTCGGCATCATCCTGGCATCATTGGGGGCACGGGGTGACCAGAAGTCTTGGCTCTCACAGAATGTGCATGGAGATTTCTTGGTTTTTGCATATACACCTGAAGTTGCAGGACAGGTGACAGTTCCACAGCTTCGGGATTTCCAAATGGTTGGCAGTGGCTATGATATTGATGATGCTTGGCAGCGGGAAATGGTTCCCAAGACCAGCGACAGGAAAATGGCAGTTGGTGGAGGAACCAAGATGACCTACCGTTATTATCTTCAGGATGCCTGTTTTGCTGTACTGGTGGCTTTGGATGATGCGGTTGCTGAATCTGTGGCGGATGCCTTGTCGAATCCGGTCTATACCATCAGCCTCGGCAGGAAATGCTGTGCACCATCCGAGTTCATCTATCAAGGGGTTTTTGACACAGTAGATGAGGGAAAAAAACATGCGATGGCGTTATCCAGGCAGAAGGGAAAAAAATTGGCGTTTGAATGTCTGCAAGGGGCTTTCCCGGATGAAGGGGAGGTCATATCGGTCAATGATGTACCTGTGGCTTTCGGTCTGCATAAACAATATACCCAACGTAATGTGACGGTGATTGGTTATGGCAGTTGAGAAAAAACGATTGTTCATAAAAATAACTAGGGAATATCTTCCACAACATAGCGATAGACATCCATTCATATATCTTGAGAGAGGAAGACTGGAGGTCGATGATAGCAGTATCAAATGGATAGACTGTGATGGAAATATCGTTCCAATACCTGTTGCCTTAATTGGTACTTTGTTGCTTGGCCCAGGCGTATCTGTTACGCATGAAGCAATAAAAGTATTGGCGGCATCAAATTGCTTCGCAGCATGGGTTGGAGAGGATTCTTTATTGTTTTATGCGGCAGGTTTCATTCCTACGGCCAACACCTATAATTTAAATAGACAAATCCAGTTATATGCAGATGAATCGAGTCGTTTGGAAGTTGCAAAACGAATGTTTAAGGAACGTTTTCCCGGCGTTGATTTAAAAAACAAAAATCTGCCGATGTTGATGGGAATGGAAGGAGGAAGAGTCAAGGCACTGTATATCAGGATGGCTAAGAAATATCAGATTGCTTGGAAGGGAAGGAGATTTATCCCTGGAAAGTTTGAGAGTAGCGACATGACAAATAAATGCATAACGGCCTGTAATACGGCTCTCTACGCAATTATCTGTGCTTGTTTGCATGCGATGGGATTTTCCCCACGTATAGGATTCATCCATTCCGGGAGTCCGTTACCATTTGCATACGATATCGCAGATCTCTATAAAGAGTATTATTGTATTGATTTGGCTTTTTCCCTGACTCATGAATTGAATGGACATTATCAACGGGAAAAAGTCAGAGAGGCTTTTTTGAACCGTGTTATTGAAGGGGATTTAATCAAGAATATAACTCTTGATGTAATGAGAGTCCTTGGTTTGAAAGATGCTTGTACTTATTGCAAATAACTTGCCACCAGCATGTCGTGGGCGTTTGAAACTATGGTTTATTGAAGTTCGCCCAAGTATTTACGTTTCAGGATTAAATAATAATCTTGCTGAGAAAGTTGTGACATATCTTCTTTCCTATCGGTGGGAAGCTGGAGCAATCTTATTCAAGTCCAGATCCAAATCACCTGGATATGAAATTATTACATTGGGAAAACCAGATAGAAGGATTATATGTTTATCGATGATGCCATTGATTCAGTCACCCTTAGAATCTTAAATTTCATTTAAAGTGCTTAACATCATTTAACTTGATATCAATAGTGTTTAAATCTGCTGTCTTCCCCATGTGTATGGGGGTGTTCCCAAACCTGAATTAAGTGATATTCCTGACATCACGTCTTCCCCATGTGTATGGGGGTGTTCCTAAAACGATATGAGAAAGAGACTGGCAGAAAAGGTCTTCCCCATGTGTATGGGGGTGTTCCCAATGCATAGTCCTGCTGAAACTGTTGATAGAAGTCTTCCCCATGTGTATGGGGGTGTTCCTGATCTAGCTGATAACGCTTAGCATCATGAGCAGTCTTCCCCATGTGTATGGGGGTGTTCCTGAAAAACATCGATAAAGCAATTTCTGAAAGGGGTCTTCCCCATGTGTATGGGGGTGTTCCTATAGAGAAATAAGGAAAGTGTGGAACTTGTGGTCTTCCCCATGTGTATGGGGGTGTTCCCTAATTCAAATTGGGTGAGTTTGTTCTCTACTAGTCTTCCCCATGTGTATGGGGGTGTTCCTGTCACTTGAGCAACGGTGTTATCTGCTAATACGTCTTCCCCATGTGTATGGGGGTGTTCTGGATATTCTAGGCATGTTTTGAAGGAATCAGCCTTGGAAGCACCATTCCGGCTAGGCCATTTTTTTCTTTATCTGTAGAGCTATGGTCGAGTTGTGAAGGGTATTTCCTGTGGCAGTGATTTTGAATAATGGGTATATAGTTGAGTATATCTTTAAAATTAAATATTTATTTAATACTTTTAATCATATATTTACGATTTATATTTGATTCCGTTTCCTCCATTTTCCTACAAATTGCCGCCAGTTTGAACTATACCCCGTTAAGTAGACCATTACTTAACGGGGATTTTAATGGGCAA